>JAHOYU010000110.1 GCA_019038625.1 Candidatus Latescibacterota bacterium
CCGGAATTCTCCCCTCGGTCCACGGAGTCATAGTAGTCGATGATGGTTCGAGCGACCGTACTGTGGAAGTTGCAAGGCAGGCGGGCGCGGAGGTAGTGAGCCATGGGACGAACCGGGGGGTCGGAGCAGCCTTTATGACTGGCAGAGAGGCAGCGCTGGCAACGGATGCCGATATTATCGTTAACATCGATGGTGACGGACAGTTCGACACGGGCGATATTAAAAAGCTGGTCGATCCGATAGTGAATGGGAAGGCCGAGTTCGTGACAGCCTCGCGGTTCAAGGACCCGACGAAGTATCCCAAAATGACGAGGGTGAAGTTTCTCGGGAACAGGCTCATGTCATGGATGATAAGCCGTATGACGGGCAGAAGATTTTACGATGTATCGTGTGGTTTCAGGGCTTATTCGAGGGAAGCCATGCAGCGGCTGAACCTTTTTGGAGATTTTACATATACACAGGAGCGCTTCCTTGATCTTGCCTTCAAGGGCGTATTGATAGCCGAGGTGGCCGTCGACGTCAGGGGCACGAGAGAGTTTGGGAAGTCGAGAGTCGCATCGAATCTTTTCAGGTATGGCTGGCAGACATTTAAGATCATTATCAGAACATTGAGGGATTTCAGGCCGCTCAAGCTGTTTTCATGGATCGCAGGAGCCCTGTTCATCATGGGACTTGCCCCTTCGGTTTTTCTCACATGGCATTATATCACCAGTGGCAGGTTTTCACCCCACAAGTGGGCCGGTTTTCTGGCTGGATTCCTGATCCTGCTGGCTTCACTCAGTCTAGTCCTTGGATTCATACTGGAGATGTTTGCCAGGATGAGGATGAATCAGGAAGAGATACTTGCCAGGCTGCGTGGGAAAAGGGACTGATGGGGAGTCGATTATCTGTCTGAATCGTCGACAGGTGAATCCGGACTTCTGCGTTTATTCTCCTGCCGATGTTTTTTCTTATAAAGGATGCTGAACAGTCCCGCCAGGGTGAGTTCAGAGGCCAGCGTGACCAGCCGTATGAGAAGTGCGGCAAGCACCGCGTCTTCACTCGGCACGATGAGCGGTAATATAAGGAAGAGCAGCCCTTCTCTCACTCCAAGCCCTCCCGGGGCGAATATAGCGATGAGTCCGCCGAGGCTAGCCGCATAATATGCGCCAGTTATCGCAAGGTAGCTTCCGGCGCCGACCCCTGACATCGAATCGAGAAGCACGAATAGCCCGAGGCCGTGTAGAAGGCCCGGAATCACATAGAGGCCTGTAAATGCCATTATGAGGCGGTAGGAAGGTAGTTTCGCGCTGGTCTTTCTGCCGGTGACCCTCATCAGCAGGGATGCCGCGCGAGTGAGTACGGGGGGTGACAGGATGACTGCGAGGATCAGGATGCCGGCCATTGATGCCCACCTGTATAATGAGGGGAGCGGCACCGGCGGATCGACCGAGCCAGCGAGAGCGAGCAGGAGCGCTGCCGACACGGCGCAGAGAAGCTCAAGCCCTGTCGCCAGGACGACCTTTTCAGGAGGATGTTTTCTGTAGGTTTCGATCCTGACCAGAGCGAGTCCGATCTTTCCAGGGACATAACGGCCCAGCAGGGAGAGAAAATATCCTCTTCCACCCTCCGTTATTCCTGCTCGCAGGCCCAGCGTCGATGCGAGGAAAGACCAGACGGCGAATCTGGTGAGGAAGGCAGAAGTCACAAGAGCTAACGAGAGAAGGACAGGACCTTTTCTGGAAAGGAGTTCTCGAGCGTCGAGGCGGGACAGGCTTTTCCAGGCGAACCAGATCACGGCGGCCATTACTGCTGCGAAGAGTAACCATCTGTATATTTTGCGCATTTGCATTTACTTATCCCGAAAAAGAATGTATTCGATCACCATCTCAGAAATTCAGGAAGAATTTCTGGGCCAGCAGCCAGGGATAGTGGAACGGCCACGGAGTCCTGAGCAGCATGGCACGCAATGGGCCACAGTAAGCTTTCCATGATGCCAGCATCATGAACGAAGAGATATAGTCGTTCCATCTTGGCCTGAGACATGATCTGTCTGAATCGGTCAGCGGGCAATTGGCGCCGGACTGGTCGTAACGAAACTCACCGGACCGCTTTGTGTCGGCTGGCCGCTTCACGCCGAAGAGTCCACAGATCCTCTTTCGGGCCTCCATTCCATATATATGCCATATGACGGCTCTTTTCTGGGCACGGACTGCCAGTGCCGGAGATATTTCGGAGAGTACGACGTTTTTTCTCTGTCCGAGCCCTCGCATGGCTTCGATTCCAACTGCCGTATTTGCCACTGCCATCGATTCTTTTATGTCGCCGCCTTTCAGCTCGGGCAGCCAGGCATCGCCATAACTGATATCGGAATGTCTGGCAAAATGGTCGTCGCAGAAGAAGCACCGCTTCATGCAGTCACTGTAGAGGTTCTGGAAGAGGCCGTATCCCTTTCCGAACGGCAGAGTCATCTCTGAACCATTCCTCATCCTGACCCAGGTCTCGCCTCTCCATACTCCCCTTCGGTAACGGAACGAATCTATCTCTTCCTGTCGTATTCCTTTTAAGGAGAGGAGATCATCGATCAGGCCCCGCCCCGTGGCATGCCCACACCATAGTCCTATCCTGTGGGTGACCTCACCAAGCAGGTCGGGATTCTTCCTGAGAAGACGGTCCAGGGCCTTCCACTGGCAGGGAAGGGCAACGACCGCAAATCTTCCCTCATTTTCCCTGAGTATGGACGTGATTCCACCCAGGTGGTCAAAATCGCTGTAAATGCTTGAACCGCACCCTGTTATATCGTTTATGCTGCGACACAGGACTGTCTTGAAATTCAGTTTCTCTCCCGATGTATCGATTCTGGCAGTTATAGCGCCATCTATCCTCCCTGATTCGATCAGGTCGATCAGAAGGGCCGAGACGAGGCCCCCGGAAGCGGCGGCACCGGTGATGCCCGGGTCGGTGCTGTGGCCGAACCAGGCGGAGGTGAACTCATTCTTATAGAATTGTTCGTAGAGGAGCGAGGCTTTTCTGCCGGGATGGAGAGCCTGGGAAGCCATTATTTCCACACCGGCCTTTTTCTCTTCGAGGTACTCTTTTATATAGGTGAGTTGAAGGGATGCTTTTTCCTTCACCCTGGGAAGGGTGGAGGCGATCGACGCGGATACTTCGGCTCTTCTGCCCAGGAGAGATATTGCCAGTTCGGCCATCCGGGCCGAAGACAGGTCCCCGTCGCTGATGACCATTCCCTCCTGGCCGAACATCGACATGACCTCGCCGTACTTGTGGCTCCAGGAGGGGACTATGCACGGCACTTCTGTGCACAGGGCAGAGATCATTGCATGGAACCTGCAGGCGATGAAGATGTCGAATCCTGCGATGATAGAGCGAAGCATCGAAGGCGAGAGGTCTTCGTCAACCAGGATAACATCGCTATTGGTGATTCTTCCAAGGGGCCCACCTATGTGGGGGACTTCTCTGCAATGGGCAGCTTCGCCCCGATTCTTTTCGAGTTCCCCGATCCTGTCTCGAAGAGAGTGGCATATGTGGTAGTCGTTATTACGGGATCGTTTCGATCTCCCAAGGTGGCTGTGAGCGAGTATCACTATGATCGCGCCTGTCATTTTCCTGGTCTCTACGGCGAATTCCGACAGTAATTCGACGAGATCGATTCCCATTCCGTCGCATTTGTCGGAGAGGACCTGGCTCGGAGCGATACCGATGACCGGTGTTTCTCCGCCTCTCTGGGGGATGTGGGGAGGAGTTTCCGGAAGATCGTCGCCTTCTCCGAGGAGGAAGGCGAGATCCGGTGCTTCTCTGAACCCGGTCAGGCCCAGCTGTGAAAGATTGTTGGCGGTCTTACTGCCTCTGGCGAATACCATCATACATCTTTTCAGCATCTTCCTGGCAGCAAGCCTGTTTACCGGAGTCCTGGCGGGGCCGATCGCCTGGGAGAGCTTGACAACGGGTGTCCCGGTCAGGAGGCCCGGCAGAATACAACTGATATTGTATGCGAGAGCCGCGTATCTTCCATCTATAAAAGAGATTCCAGAGATATCAACCAGCAGGTCGGCTTTCACGATCGATTTGAGCAGGCCGAATGAGAGGAGCGGCCTGACGGGGATGTGCAGAATACGGAACAGCTTGTAGATAAGTGCCATGAAGGGAAGGGCTGCCACCAACATGAGCGGTGGAGCCGGAACAAGACAGGAATCAGGCGGAAGTACAGCTTTTGAGTCTCGCGAAGGATAAACCGATAATATATCGAAAGTTATACGATGGCCTGTAATCTGTCCCAGGTAATTCACTGTACTCTCAAGCATGCCCGCGGCACCCTTGTTTCCCGAAAGCGTTCCACCCGTGAGGGCAATATGCCATTTATCAGGCCTGCTGGATATCATCCGCCTATCCTATCATCAATTGTCATCCCTTGTAAATACCCCTGTTTTACGAGTTGTTGCCGTGGTTGTTTGTTGTGTTCTATACAATTAAATAATAATCATTCTGTTCGGGATATGGAAATATCCTGGGACTGATTCTTCTTTTTTTTCTGCACTTTTATGTGCACCTAAAGTTATTCTTGACAGCTAATCAACTTAGAATTACCCTATGAACAAGCGGTTTATTTTCCACATTTCATTGAAGGGGACAGCATGAGGGCTATACGTTTGTTTGCAGTTCTTGTAGTATTAGTGTGTGTTTCAACCTTTTTCTTCACAGCTACTGCGTTGGCTGATTCAGAGTTGGCCATAGACAGAGACTGGAAAACATCGAGACATGATTCCGACAGACCGCCGACATTATCAGTGATGTCCTCAGACGTTAACAGAACGATCTTTAAACTAAACATCGAGGGGTTCTCCTGGGAGGAAATCGCGACCAGGGACGGCTTCTTCGACAGAATCAGTATAGAGTCATGCTTCAGAACTACCGATACGGGGCATCCTGAACTCCCCTACTACAGGACATACATCGCAATTCCAGAGTGTGACGATGTGACCATTGAGGCAAGAGTAATAAGTCAAAGCCGCCTTGGAGGGATAAATGTGTATCCCGTACCGATTTCCGAGGCCGAACGCGAGCCGATAAGCCAGATGACTCTATTCAATGAGCGATATACACGCAATATCGAATCCTATTCAACAAATGCCTTTTATCCTGCCAGCAGGGTGGAGATTGTAAGGACTTTTAAGATAAGAAACCAGAACGTAGCCGAGATCAGGGTCTACCCGGTTCGTTTCAATCCAGTTGAAAAAGAAGCTCTGCTCGACATGGAAATGGAGATTTCAATCCATCATGATTCTCCCAGAGGGCAGATCAATGTCGAAAACGGGCCGTTTTCCAGTATCTGTGAATTCCTTCTTCCAAATTACTCCGCATTTTCAATGATGCCTGGTAGTGACGGGTCCAGACCTTTCCTGTCTACCAGCCCGGGCAATCTTGCGGAATGTGATGATATGACGGATGCAATCAATAACGATACAGATTATTTAATCATAATCGGTGATTCTCTCTCTAGTAGCATAGATGAATATGACACGCTGACTGCCTGGGAATGGGCTGTCGAGATCGGTAAGAAAAGACGTGATTTCAATGGATTCAACGTCTCAGTTATAAATATCGCTGACATAATAGGTTCCAATATTACGGGCGAGAGTGATTCGACCTTAAAAGAAGCGCTACTGGATTTTTACGATGATAACGATGCCGCGCATATACCGGATGGAAAACTTGCTTACATACTGCTTGTCGGGGATGCTTACACTTGCGATTCGCCGGGATGCGATGAGGAAGACAGGGACTACATAATTCCGACTCATCTAGGTGATTTTTGGAACATAGGTGGTTCTGTTTCTGATTATGGGGCTTCAGATTATTATTATGCTTCCATGGATAGCCTGAAAGATATCACACCGGACCTTTTTATAGGAAGGTTGAGTGTGGATGATGTCGGTGAACTCGGAGCGATAGCAGAAAAAATCATCAATTATGAACCCCACTCAATTCCCTCGGGATCCGATCCCTGGTACAAGGAATTCCTTTATGTCGGAGGAGATTTTTCAAATAATATAAGCACTGTTTCCGAGATGCAGGGTGAGATAGAAGATGTTAGCTACTTGATTCCCACGACATTCGATTATGGAGAGATATATTATGATATTCTTGGATACGAGGCTACACGTGTAGCTATTAATGATTCAATTAATAGCGGCAAAGTGTATATGCTGGAATTGGGACACGGAAATGATTTTTATATGGGTACAGCGGGCCGTCAAACCTGGTGGCCTAATAGCTATGAAAATGTTCAAAATGAAGGGAAATATCCTGTTATATTTGCGATATCGTGTGAGACCGGACGTTTTGATGGAATTACAGGCACTCTAACTCCTCCAGTAACATCGGCAGTCAGCCTTGGTGAAGTTGATGCGATGGATGCAATGGGGGAACGCTTGCTAAATATACCGGGAAGAGGAGCCGTGGGCTTTATTGGTTTTAGCAGGTCTGTTCCTGGTGTAAAACATATCGATCTCTACACTGAGATTCTTTTTTCTCTTCAGTCAACAGTCGGCGAAACGGCTACTGCATATTATTATTATCTTCTGGGTAGTCCGGTTCACTATGAATCTTTGGTCTACTTAGGTGACCCTGCACTAAATACTTTTTTCGAAGAGTATGAGGAAACACCAAGTGATAGTGTGGATCTGGCAATGGACAGGGGTAATGCGTTCAGCTTTGATATTCCCGGTTATGATGAATTGTTTGATAAAGGTAGTTCGAGTCATTTTGTAACAAGAGTAATGAATATTGGACCAGGAGATGCTGAGGATTTTGATGTTCAATTATCAGTAGAAGGAAACGTGGTCGAAACCAAGACAGTCACTCTGCTTGCTGCGTATGATACAATCAATGTGGCCTTTTCATACACGTTCTCGCTGCAGGGTAATCCCAGTATCTCAGTCAATGTGAATCCAGATTCATCTATTTCCGAACTTTATTACGAAAATAATACAGTAGATTCAGTTGTTTCTGTGATGGATATTATTGATGGCTTCCCAGTTGATCTTGCAGAGAAGAGTATAACCTCAAACCCAAATATTATCACCCAGGCTGATGAAATCTCCTTCTTGATTAATAATGGAAATAGCGGTCTGGTAAATGTAAGTGAATCTGGGGACAATTCTTGCAGCGTGACAAATATTGATTTGGAGCATGGATTTCCAATCCCCGTTGGCAGTATTACTTCCGGGAGTTCATTTCAAACAGTAGCAATAGGATATACTCAAGATTCAGTAAACAGAACAATCAATATTTATAATGCTCTAACACTTGAACTCGAAGAGTCGTCATCCTTCACTGTTGTCGAGACGTATCCATTTTCAGGAAAAGGTGTGCTATATGATATCAACAATGATGGAAATGCTGAGATTGTATACATAGAATCTTATTACCCGTTTACGCCCGATCCTTCTTCGCTCCTGTATAAGGGCATTATAAAGATTTTCAAATATGATGGCGATCAAATAACTGAGATTGTTTCGCAGCAACTGGATTATGTTCCAACAGATCTCGCAATTGAGGACCTTGATTTCGATAATACAGCGGAAATTGTGGTAATTGGATTTGTTTCCATAACACTACAGGATTTAAATAGATTTGACACTAAAGTCAATGTTTACAATCTATCAGGATCATCGCTCGTTGATCTTTATGTGAATTCACCTATTGTCGTCGAATATGATGGTCTTTTCACTCCTATTCCTGCCAATGTTTTTGCCGAGTCCGGCAGTGCTGATAGTAAAGTGATGTTTTCGGATATAGATAAGAATGGGTATCTTGATATCGTTTATGGTTTGTTTAGAGATGTTGGGATTCTTCTTTTTGATGAGACGGGATACAGCCATAAGAATGTAAAACTTTTTTGGGATTATTATTTCTACGAAAGTTCCGCAACATCCGGGGTGAAAAATTATAATGAACAGACAATTGTTGTGGCGGCAGACATAATTGAGGATAACGGACGTGAGGAAATAATTGCAAAATTCCAGAACCGTCTTTTCGTTATGGATTACAATCCTGCAAGTGAAGAATTCAGTATCATAGACTCTCTCATCGTGGGATATGGGCATGATATTGTGGCTGGTCCTCTACTCAGCTACCTTGATAATGATGGAACTTTAGATATTGTCATTGGATCAAGGAAACTTGGTTATTACGGAGGTACTGATTCATATTCCATAAGGATCTATAATTACAATTCGGGCTTGGTAGAGAAGCAGGGCTGGACGCCGACAAGGATGTATGGGAAAGATGATGGCAGGTTATCACTAGCAGATATAGATAGTGACGGAAGTACAGAAATTGTATGGCAGACAAAGTCTCAATTATTTGTATTTGCTACTCCATGGTCGAATAGTGGGGGATCGGTCTGGCCCGTGGAAGATGGTAACGAGCGCCTCACAAACAGCAACAAGAGATATATCAGTGGCGATACCGGTGGAAGCAACATAAGCCTGGCTGGATACATCGAGATGCTCGGAGATTTGGTCATCGACGAGGGCGATACGCTGTTTATTGCACCAAGCACGGAGATAGCTGTCAGTACTGAAGACTTTGAAGAGGCCGGAGACGACACGCTTCGTGTCGAGTTGATATGCGATGGATACATGCAGGCGTACGGAACGGAGAACGAACCTGTCACTTTCTATTCGATGGCCACTTCGCCTGACAAAGGTGACTGGTGCGGTTTGTTCTTTACCGAAAACAGTTCAGGAGGAGAGCTGGCCAGCGTAAATATCAGCAGTGTCGACTACGGGCTGAAGAGTCCGGTGACGGTCGAACTAACTGGTTGTGACATATCCAGTTGCGACATCTCTGGTATCTATCTGTATGAGGACAGTACCACCAACGAGAGTACGATCTCATCAACAACCGTCAGCGACGTGACTCAGCAGTATCCGAAGGCTGTAATCGGAATCTATGAATGCGAAGGTACTGTGACGATCCAGGATTGTACAGTAGATTCAGGGGCAAGTGGGATCTGGATCGATGATTCCAGCCCGATCATATCACACACAGAAGTGACCGAAAATAGCAGTACAGGGATTTTTGTCCTCGGGCCAGCAACAGTATCAGACGGACCGACGATCTCTAATTGCACAATCGTCGATAACACTTACAACGGCATTATATTCGTGAATCATCCGGGAATCGTGGATAGTTGTGTCATTACTGATCATAGTCAGACTGGTATCATCTGCACTGAGGCCTTGTCTTGCGTCGAAATCCGGTATTCCCGCATCGAAGACAATACGACGGGGATTCACGCTTTCCTTAACGCTTGCCCGGTCGTAGGAGACAACTCTGCTGGTGAAGGAATGAACAATTCTTTTAACAACAGTAGCTACAACATTCTGCAGACTAACTCCGATACATCGCCGAAAATTATGGCGGAGTATTGTTATTGGGGCACAGCTCCCTTGCAGCTCCCCGATCCATCCAAGATTTCTGGAAATATCGATTTCGTGCCATTCCTTGCAAGTGATCCGTTAATCAGTTATGGCATAAGCCGCAGGGCGGAATCGGAGACACGCCTCTACCTTTACCAGAACTTCCCGAATCCGGTATCCGGTAACGGTACGACGATCATGTATTCAATACCGGTCAATGATCAGAAGGTAACCCTGAAGATCTATGATGTTGCAGGAAGAAGGGTCAGGACTCTCGTTGACGGAGTCAGGGGTATCGGCAAACATTCCATTACTTGGGACGAACATAACGACAACGGATCAAAGGTTGCCAGGGGCATTTACTTCTATCAGCTCGTAGCTGGCGACCAGAAAATTTCAAAGAAACTCATTCTCTTGAGATAGAGGAAAAGGTGAGTGCTATGGGTTAGAGTAATTGCTCTACCACAAATGAGGATTAATTTGTCGAGTACCCGCCTCTATTTGTCCCTCTAGGCTGCGTCCCGGTATCGGGGCGCAGTCCTCATTATCGGCCACGAGAAGCTTCATCCATGCTGGTTTTCCGGTTTTTGACCACAGATATTTTCGTGATTTTCGATTTTGGTTGAATTTTTTATTTTTTTCTAAAATAATTGCCTGTTTCGGAGGATTTCCTGTAATCTCGGGATATTCCCTGAAAGTTCCGGAAATGTCCATCAAGATCGTAGTGAGGGCCTTCATTTCGGTAAAAATACCTGTTCACATAACCCATGTTCAATAATAGGGGTTGACTTTCAGCCACTCCCTATGCTACAATCAGCCTTGTCGAGTAAGTTAACGGTATCTCCAACATGAAGTGCGGAAGGAGGAAGTGGTACCCCCGTGTTACTGTTTCTTTTTAACTCATGGTCCCAAACCTTTCCGGAGGTTTAGGAGGTTAAAAGATGTTCAAAGGAAAAGTTATACTTTTCTCTTTGTTGCTGGTTTTTGCAACCTCGATTTATGCTGGCGATGTTGATCCTTGTCAGAGTGAATTTGGCGCCAGCTGTGCTCTTAGAGTCTCGATCTGCCCCGCCGGGGATTTCGAGTTCATCTATGATGGTTGCGGCACTGGGAACGATTTTCTCTGGCTGAATGCCAGGGACCTTTCTGGCAACGGTATTGAGGGTATTCCCTGGACAGATTACTGGATTCAGGCTTGCGATCCGGCTCAGGATCTCTGCCTGTGTTCAGCTCCGTTCGCTGCGGATGCACTTACCGATGCCTTGGGATACACCGAGATTTCCGGTCGTATCGCCGGCGGTGGCTGTATTCTCACCGACGGTATCTATCTTGCCATCCAGGGCAAGACTCTAGTTGACTTTCCGGGATGTATAACACAGACATGTGTTGACATTATTATTGTCAGCCCGGATCTCAACGCTGACTGTTACGTGAATCTGTCCGATCTCGGTATTTTTGGTCTCTCGTACAACACGGCGACCGGCGACCCCGGTTATGACGACTGCTGTGATTTCAACGACGATACCAATTGTAACCTGAGTGACTTCGCATTCATCGGGGAGCATTACCAGCACGAGTGCTTCTAAGCACAGAGCTGTTTTATCTGGCGACCCTGTGAACATGATTCATCTTTTGGGCTGCATTAAAAAAGGGAGTTAGATTATGAAGAGAGTACTGCTGACAGTTGCTGTTGCTCTCCTGATACCAGGATTGTTGATGGCTCAGGCTCCGACGCTAGGTGTGTATTTCAGCGGCAAGCTGCATACCACCCCCGCGTTGCCGATGACGCCATTTAATGGGTACCTGTACATTGTGCAGGATGCTTATTTCGTCACTGCCGTTGAGTATCAGTTGGTGATGTCGCCAAACCTCATACTTGGTGGCGTATCGTATCCTTCGAATTTCGCGCTTGAGATGGGTGACCCTCTTGCTGGCCATGCGATTACGTTCTGGCCTCCGATGACGGGTTATCCTGATGGTTACGATCTGCTTGCGACATATACTCTGTATACGTCTGCAGATTGCGCGATGATACCGAATTCGACATTGGCGATAGGACCCCATCCTGATAGTGGAGAACTTCGTGGCACGTATAGCCCCGACAACGAAACCTTCCCGATCATCGGCCTGACATCTTTTGTATGTCCTTCCGGTGTCGCGAATGACGATGCAAGTTGGGGTGCGATCAAGTCCTTATACGAATAAGGAAGATGCAATTCGTTGGTTTGTGGCTGGGTGAGAAAGTCATCCAGCCACGGAGCCGCGAAAGGGGGTGATGAGCGGAAGCGAAAGCGCAAGATGCTCAGCCCCGGGATTTTTCTGATACTGACCGGGCTGATTGAATTGTAAATGTTACTTCTTAACCGGGAGTGAATTGGAATGAAGAAAGTTATAATGCTTGCAATGGCTCTGATGCTTGTTGCCGGTACCGTGAGCGCTGGACCGGTGGCTTACATTGGTCTTTATGGCGACGCCGGCCACTTAGTAACAGAGTATATGAATCCGGGCATGACCCAGTTCACGCTGTGGACCTGGGTACTGCCCAGCGACAACGGCGCGATGTGTGCCGAGTATAAGGTCCTGGCGCCTGTTGGCCCAGGCATGATCATTCAGGCGGCTGTAGTGAATCCTCTTGCGACCGTATCGATGGGTTCTGCCATTGGTGCTCCGGGCGCGAGTGTATGTTTTGGATCCTGTCAGACCGACTGGTTCTGGACCTACCAGGTACCTATCTGGAGTACGGACACTGTCGCTGGATTTTTCGAGCTTTTTGCTCATGACGATGCTGGTGGCCCTCAGGTAGCGAACTGTATCCTTCCGGATTATCCTATCGAACCAGCTACTAAGTATACGAAGTTCGGATTGAATCAGGATGGCGTAATTGGATCCGGCACCGCCAGCTGGGGTGCTGTCAAGAGCCTGATCAATGACTGATGACGCCTAGTCATCAATAAAGTTGAAGTGGGAATCTCTCATCCCCGAGAGATTCCCATCTTTTAAGACTACTTGTTATGTTATGATAGGAGTGAGAATTATGAAGAGAGTATTGATGGTTGTTGCAGCTCTCGCTCTGTTAGCTGGCACAGTAAGTGCCGCCGGACCGGTTGCTTATATCGGCCTTTATGCAGATGCAGCTCACACTGCTTGTGAGTACTGGAATCCGGCCATGACCATGTTCACGCTGTATACCTGGGTAAATCCCAGTGACAATGGTGCGATGTGTGCCGAGTATAAGGTTGAGGCACCTGTAGGCCCGGGCATGATCATTCAGGCTGCTGTAGTGAATCCGGGTGCGAGCGTATCGATGGGCGCTGCCATAGGTGCTCCGGGCGCGAGTGTATGTTTTGGAATGTGTCAGACTGACTGGTTCTATACATACTATGTGCCCATCTGGAGCCTGGACACTACCGCTGGTCTTTTTACACTTCATCCTCATGATGTTGCTGGCGGACCTCAGGTAGCGAATTGTATTCTTCCTGATTATCCGATCGAGCCTGCGACGGTTCTGAACAGCTTTGGTTTGAACACGGTTTGTGAAGAAGCTATCGCAAACGACGAAGCAAGCTGGGGAGCAATCAAGAGCATGGTCAGCGAATAAGTGCTGAAATGCTATAGATTACAAAGGACCCGGTCAGCCGGGTCCTTTTTTTTTGTATCTTCTGTCCCCATCTGTTATAATTACACGTAGAACATACTGCAAATTCCCCCCTGGAACAGGAGATTTCACTTGTCACTATATCCTCTCTCTTTCAGGTCGATCACGAGAGCGGTCCTGCTGGTAATCTTCGGTCTGCCTTTATTGCTTTCGAGTCTGATGGGAGCGGGAACGCGGCTCGTTTCTTCTGATATCTCGTCTGCCGTTTTTGAGATCGATATCCCTGTTGTCGACATTACGAGGATGGAAGATGGACGGGTAAAGCTCAGAATCGAGGGGTATGGCACATTCTCTCCAGAGGGTGCATCGGAGCTTCCGGGGCGAACCTTTCTTGTGGCAGTTCCAGCCACAGGTGTTGTTCGAGTCGAATGGAGCATCATCTCACAAAGTGACCTGGGTATCGTCGATCTGTACAGGGTCCCTGGAAAGAGGCTGGTCGAGGGTGAGGACGGCACGGCGTTGACCGAGTTTTTTGAAGCGGACGATCCATGGGATGGAGAGATCAGACTGGAAAGAGTGGCTGGTGGCAAGCCCTCTTTTATGGGGAGGCAGAGAGTAATTCCCATAAGGGTAAATCCTGTATTCAGGGCGGGTGGCCGTTTTGCGGTGGCGACGAAGATCAGGGTCACAGTTCTTTCGACAGGCGTTGATCGGGCAGAGATGGTCCCGGATGCAGAAGTGGTGAGGATCTCTGGAGCATGGAGAAGCCTCTATGACGAACTGCTTGTGAATCCCCTGGATGTGGAGAAGCATGTACTACCGCTGAAAAGCCGTATGTTCGTGAGATCTCCCTTCGAAGCCGGTAAAAGGCTGAAGATCAGGATACCCGAGACGGGACTATACTCGATCAGGGCGGATTCTCTTATAGCTGCCGGTCTTTCGCCCGACCTTTCAAATACCGGGTTTGCTCTGAAAAAATATTATTTCGACGGGAACGAGCCTGGTCTCGTCAGGAAAGTCGATATTCCGATACACATAATAAAAGGAGAATCCTCACCGCCCGATATCTTTTCGGGGAACGATCTGGTCATATTCCATTCGTATGGTATCAAGGACGATGTCGATGCGGGTGATGTTCATGCCTCATATACGGATTTCAATATCATCTGGCTCGAAGAGGACGTCCCGGGGGTCCTGATGACGGAGTCGGTCATGGAGACAGGATCGGCGCTGCTCGTTTCCGTCTTCGATGCCACCGTTATCGAGAGAAAGGATGCCTGGTACGAAAAAAATATCAATGCAGGGACTGAAGATTTCTATTTTCTGAAGGAACCGGTGTTGGCCCAGGCCGTTATGCCGTTTACTCTGAACGATCCCGAGCCACTTTCGACATTCGATCTGACCGTTCGGTTGATGGGCCTCAAAAGACTCGTTCTACACCAGATCCTGACCTTTCAGTTGAGAAATTCGTCTGGTACATACGATATCGGTTCTGATGAGGTATCCGGGACGAACAACGAAGTATATACATTCAGCGGACTTTCGTCCGGGTACCTGGTAGATGGAGAAAACGAACTGCTTATCTCGAGTGGGACCATGGGGGGATTTACAGTGAACGATTTCACGGTTGATTATCCCGCACGTTTCACCTCGTCCGATAACATGCTTGAGTTCATATTAAAGGTCGCCCTGCCAGTCCAACAGGTGGAAGTCACCGGTCTAGACATCGATGAAGGATACGTCATCGACATATCCGCCCCCTCCTCGCCTGTGTTTTACGATGTCCCCCATGAAAATTTTCAGGACAATACCACATCATTTTCGGCGATCCTTAAGTTGCAGACTTCATCCGACTCAAAATACGTATTTCTTGCCAGAGGGGCAGGCGGTCATATCAAGGTCGACTGGATCTCGGTGGACGACCCTTCGTCCCTCATGGCCGAAGGGGGCCCTTTCGATGCTCTTGTCATCTCACACCCGGATTTTCTCCCCCCGACTGAGACCGTACTGTCCGACTATGTGGCCTGGCGGGAGGGTATGGGCTTCAGGACCCTCACCGTCAATATCGAAGACATATACGACGAGTTCAACGGAGGACTGAAATCGAGCGATGCGATCAAGCGGTTTATAAAGTACGGTTTCGACAACTGGGGAGTTGAATATGTGGTCCTGGTGGGGGACGGGAATGAAGATCACAAACAGGTATTCTATGATCCAAGCCCACTCAGGGGATCACCCCCCGACTTTATTCCTCCATTTACCTATAGCATAGATGTGATCGGGAGTTTCTATGATGATGAAGTGATCTCCACCGATAAGTATTACACATATCTGGACGAGACATGGCCAGAGAGCGGGTATCCGGATGTCTTTCTTGGTCGGCTTCCAGTGGCGAGCAATATCGAGCTCAGGGCTATGATGACCAAGATCAGGGAATACGAGAATACGGAAAATGATGATGGCTGGAGGAGGAATGTCGTCCTGTTCGCTGATGATGCCTGGTCCGACTATCCCAACTACCGTTATAAGTCGGGAGAACTTCACTTCGAGCAGGGGATGGAGAGGATTGCCCTGGCGATTGAGGACGCGCTTCCCGGTGGGTTCGATGTGGACCGGTTGTTCCTTGCCAGATGGACAGATGGGGCTCACGAAATAGGCGAGTCGGGAGTGGTGGTGTTCAGTGAAGCGACAGATTCGACGAGGACATATTTTACTCCATATCTGCTCGACAGGCTGAACGAAGGAGCCCTTTTCTTTTCCTTCCAGGGGCATGCTCACAGGGCGCATCTGAGCAGCGAGTCCGGATTTTCGATGTTCAGCCAGTACAGGGACCTCAACCAGCTCACTGCGGCCAGGAATTTTGTTTTTCTCGGTGCGGGATGCCATATCAGCCAGTTTGCTATTGTCTCCGAGCTCGGCAGGCTCAGCGATGGGCCGAACGGGGACTGTATTACCGAACAGATGCTTTTCAAGTCCCGGGCCGGAGCTGTGGGAACGTATGCCAGCACGGGGTTTGAGGTCCTGGACCAGAACGAGTATTTTTTCGACACGCTTCACGATTATATCTTCAAGACACCGCCGACGGACTCTATTCCTCCCTCCAGGACAGGGACGGGCGCACATTGGGTCCTGGGCGAAATGATAACCATGGCAGAAATCGAGCACATAGGTACCACCTATTATGGGTTTGATCAAACGTTCCGGTACGTATTACTGGGCGACCCCATGCTGACGATCGATGCCGGACCTCCTAATATGACTCTGGAAGCCGACTGGGGTGACGGCTGGGTCAGCCTGGACAGTGACACACTTAGATCGGGGAACAGTTCTAACACCGGAAGACTGAGATTCACCGCCACGGATGTAGTGGGGTTGGGAGGAGTGAAGTTCGTGGTCGACGGGGAGGACCGGACCGGTGATCTGGAGATATCGCGGTCAGGTGACGAATCTCTGACATGGCCGAGAAGCTGGTCGGCAGAGACGGACTATGTAGTGTCGCTCGACGATCATTCGCTGTTGTTCTCGGTCCTGACTCCGGATGGGACAGAAGCGGGAAGTATCGAGTTGATGGTTGAGACCGGTGTAAGGCTTTTTCACAGTGGTGATATAGAGATATTTCCCGGTGGAGAAGCTCCCCCGGAGGGTGAGTTTCGTATTGTGATAGATCTTCCCGTCTACCTGCAGGAACCTCCTCTCATGGAACTGGACGGAATCGAGTTTGCCGGAGCGAATCTGAGTGTGCCGGATGGAGCCGATTCGACGCACTGGGAAGGGACATTCGAAGCCAGGTTCGTGGGTGGCAGCCACACCTTCACGGTTTACGTGGGACAGCAATCGGTCGAATTCACCTTCCTGATATCGGGGAGCGAACTGGTAATGGACAGTTATAACTACCCCAACCCGTTCAGGACGGGTACGAAAATATGTTATACGCTGAATTTCCCCGCCGATTCGGGAAACATAACGATATACAATGTAAGCGGGCGACTTATCAGGACGCTGCCAGTCCCTTCGGATATGCTTGAAGCAGCAGATTATAGTGCTGCGAACTTCGTCTACTGGGACGGCAGGGATATGGCCGGTGACCGAGTTGCCAACGGCAGCTATATCATACTTCTCGAGATGGTTAAGGACGGCAGGGATACACGGTTTCAGTCCATCTCGATCAAACTCGAGTAAGCACTCGTCGTCAATTGCGAGAAGAACAATCTCAGATTCCTCTTGTCCGTACAGCGAGATACTCAAGAAATCTCTTTACCTCGCGAACTCTTCCCTACTAGAATAGTCCCGGAAGGATCAGATTATAAACAAACGGAGGTCGAGACTTGGACACGCGCCTGGATGAGCTCAGGAGCAGGAGCAATCGATTGATCGTCGGGATAGAAGCCGGGAACAGTAACCGGAGTATCTCTGCCGCCATCGTGGAAGTCTCGGGCAGGGGAGACGATACTATAATAGATATCTATTCGTTTAAGGATATCGAACTCCCCGGGGAACTTGTCGCAGCTCTGGAAGCTCTTGGCAGGATCGACGATTTCGATTCAGAAGAGATAGCCGGCATCAATTTTCTTCTGATCCACCAGATAAACGGCCTTTTTCAGGACCTTTTCGACGATATTCAACTGGAACCGGAAGATGTGGACGTGCTGGGAGTAAAATGTCTGGAAATAGCTGGTAAACGGCTCCCGGAGGATCCTTCGGTGATCAGTGAGATGACAGGTTGCATAGTCGCGAGTCGGTTCAGAATTGAACTGGAGAACGGTAAGGGACCGGAACTCGATATCGTGGAGCCTATTCTGAGGAAAATGGTAGGAGAGATCATGGAAAGGCTCGAGATCGATATGGAAGCCAGCGAAGCTGTCGCGGTGGCCCTGATGGCCAACGAATCCGTATACAGCGATGGGGTGGAAGTGGATAAGGCAGATCCCACGGACAAGGAGAGAGCCGGTCTTTACGGAGAATTCTATTTTCCTGCCTGAGCCATCCGGTCGCTGCTCTCCCCGTTAAACTATCATGATGAAAGGCTGTTTGATGAGATACGCGATCGTGGGAATAGCTATACTCGCTCTCGCAACGGTGATTTCTTGCGGAAGGCCGGAACCTGTCTACATTTCGGGAGACCCGGAAGCGCCCGATGAACAGTCATCACTGCCGGGCCCTGATCCTTCAGTCCATACAGGGACTGATCATTCGCCTCGAGTACGTGTGTTGATCCTGGAGACATCAGACAGGATAAGGGTCGAAGTAGATGGGGCCCAGGTAGAGGCGGCAGGATCAGATGTGCCCGGAAAGGCTCGCTCGCAAACGAAGGCCGATATTCGGGGCCGACTCGATATCACCCGAAATGGGAAGGAAATAAAGGTAGCCGGGGGTGGGCGGACAATCGCCCGTTCTCCCTGGATCATGATCAGGCCGGAGCCAGGCAGTGATTTTCGGATCGAAGGAAAGATCTACAGGGGCGCTCTTCTTCTCAGGAACATGGGCAGGCGTATTCAGGCTATCAATGTGATCGGTGTGGACGACTATATCAAGGGTGTACTTCCATCGGAGATCGGATATCTCCGTAAAGGCCAGTATGAGGCATACAGGGTGCAGGCCATCGCGGCCCGTTCTTATGCGATGGGAAAACTCGAAGAAAAGAAAAATTCTCCTTATGATCTGAAGGCGACGATAATGGACCAGGTCTACAGAGGAGTCGGTGGTGAAAATACTGAAGCGTCAGCAGCCGTCGATGAGACCAGGGGACTGGTTGGATTGTGGAATGGCAGGGTGATCACAGCCTACTACAGTTCCTGCTGTGGAGGGCATACGGCCGATATACGGGACGGGTGGCCCTGGAAAGCTGATTTTCCGTATTTATACGGCAGCAGGGATTCGGAAGGCCGCCGGGGAAAGTCCTTTTGTCGTGATTCAAGACATTTCAGGTGGGAACACAGCTGGGACGGCCGGGCTCTTTTCCAGATCCTGAGGAAGACCCTGTCTGCCGAGCTGGGTAATCGTGTCGCGCCATTCTCAAGGCTTGTCGATATAAAGGTAGACGGTCTTTCAAAGAGTGGTCGGGTCAAGGCTCTTGTCTTTGTGACCGACAGGGGCAGGTACAGGGTCGAGGGAGACAGGTTAAGATGGGTGATGAGGCCCGAATCAGCCAGTGGGTCGATCCTCCGAAGCACACTATTCAAGATGAAAGTGACCAGGTCAGGTGGAAGGGTCGCTTCAGTTTCATTAAAGGGTGCCGGGAATGGGCACGGTACAGGTATGTGCCAGAGCGGAGCGATCAAGATGGCCGAGGAGGGGTATGATTTCAGGGAGATCCTGCTCCACTACTATCCAAAAATAACTATCGAAAGGGTCTATCAGGCCGAACGGGGAATGGATCGATGATAAACGATATCATCAGAAAACTTTCACCCCTTATCGTGGTTGGCCTCGAGGGGACCGTCCTCACCGACAGGGAAAGGGAGCTTCTGGCTGCCTTTCCGCCCGCCGGAGTGATTTTCTTTGCCCGTAATGTTGTGGACACGGCCCAGTTGAAAGGTCTGGCCTCTGAAGTATCGGATATCATCATGGATGCTTCCGGTCTGGTCCCACTGATCATGGCGGACCATGAAGGCGGTCGGACCTCTGTCCTGGCAAAGGCGGTCGGAACGCCCCCTTCACAGATGTCTCTGCTCAGGGCAGAGTCACTGCTTGGAGAGAAGGGGATGCTGGAGGAGACATTCAGGGAGACTGCGATGAGGATGCTTTCCTGCGGCATCAATATGACTCTGAGTCCAGTGGCTGATATTAATTCCGAGTATCTCAATCCCATCATCGGTACCAGAGCATTCGATATTGCTGCCGATCCTGTCTGTGACGCGGTGTTAAGAGCTATCCTGGCGCTCAGGGAGACAGGGATACTTACATCGATAAAACATTTTCCAGGGCATGGGTCCACTACCGGTGATTCCCATCTGGTCCTGCCAAGTGTCGGAAAGACGATTGATGAATTGATACAGAGTGATATGGAACCGTTCAGGTCGGGGGTCAGTGCTGGGGCGGATACGGTGATGACAGCGCATATTGCTCCTGCGGACCGTTCTCTTCCAGCTTCGCTCGATCCGTTTATCATAGGTGATCTGCTGAGAGGACGATTGGGTTTCGATGGGGTCGTCATCACAGACGGCCTCGAAATGGCAGGTATCCTGACAGGCAGGGGGTTGACGGGAGCTGCTTCCGGGCTTAATTCCGGTGAGGGCTGCCTTCTCAAGCCTGCCTGTGTGTTGAGGACAGTCCTGGAAGCGGGAAATGATATTCTTCTGTTTTCGCGACCAGCAGCAGAAGTCTATGCGGAGATAGAAGAGATGCTGCCTCTTCTTGAAGATGATCTGGATTTCTGGCATGAAGAGTTCGATGATATATTGGCCTGCTCGAGGCCTCGTGTGGACGAGTTGAGGTCCAGGGCCGTAGCAGCTGGAAGGTCGGGGGTGGACAGGGCATGGGAGTTTTCGGACGAAATATATGAGAGAGTATCGGATATAGTGACAGGAGTTGCTGGCAGAGCCGGACTGGCGGGTAGGCCCACATTCGATGATTCGACGCCGATAGTATTCTGTGGGGAAGAAAAGGATTTTTCATATTTTACGACAGCAAGTTTCATCTCCATCCTTTTATCCGAGACTGGCCGCACGGAGGGGGTTGCCCCCACTCCGGAAAGGGCCCTTGAACCGCTTTTCGAAGGTTCGTCTCCGCGCTCACGCGAACCAATGAGATTCTTCAGCCTGTCTTATGGTTCCCGGTCGGAAAAACCTTCAGGTGTCCTGGTCATGATGGGGCGCAGACCTCTCATAGTCGAAGACCTCAACCGTCTTGCAGAGGGATTCGATACGATCGTGGTAACAGATTGGCCATGGGCTTCAAGGCTCATCGATACACAAAAAAAGATTATAACTACCTATGGAATATGTGATTCGGCAGCTTCAGCTGTGGCAGGTCTGTTGAGTGGATAGGGAGCCTGAGCAGAATCAGAATTTATTTGACATTAGGACCATACCCTGTTATTAATATTCATGTTGGGCAGGGTTGACTGCCTGTTTTTTTTCAGTCATCCGGGATGTCCTGCACGTAAAATGATTAGTACGGGGTCGTAGTTCAGTTTGGTTAGAACGCCTGCCTGTCACGCAGGAGGTCGCGAGTTCGAGTCTCGTCGGCCCCGTTTTTTTTGACCGGACGATCAGATGGTCGGTCGGTCTTTTTTTGTCCTGATAAAAAGAAAAAGCGGAGGATGATCATCCTCCGCTTTTATTTATATGGAATATCGAACCAGGGCTTCTAGTATCTGTCCCGGCCGTATCCGCCGCCGCCACCGCGACCTCCGCCTCCTCCGCCTCCTCGTTTGTCCTCGCGGGGCTTTGCCTCGCTGACTTTGAGTGCGCGGCCATCAATTTCCTTGCCGTTGACACCTTCGATGGCTTTCAATGCTTCTTCGTCATTGTCCATCTCTACGAAACCAAAGCCCCTGGATCGATCCGTAAACTTGTCCTTGATAATGCGGGCTGAACTTACAGAGCCAAAAGGGCTGAAGAGCTGATTAAGATCATCATCAGTCGTTGAAAACGGGAGGTTTCCAACATAAATATTCTTTGCCATTTTCTTAAAGGTCCTTTCTAAAACAAAAACTGAATCGGAATCTAGCCACAGATACTGTTGTAGCCTGCAGCATCTTCATTTCTTTTCGGGCATCACCTCAGTTTCAAAGCGAAACAAAACACCGACGACCATATCCTTTTGAACCGATCCGACACAGTTCCCAAGTCCTGCTTCGAATAAGATTTGTCCTGGAAAATATAAGACAGGTAAATTACTTTTTCGAACCGTTTCTTGAAACTGGCCGCTATTTGATCGCTTTTGGTTAAGAGTCCCTGTTATCTCCTTTGTCGGAACTGTCCCTACAATTGAAATATACAACTACATGTCAAGAAAATGCCAGTATTTTTTCCGGTTTTCAGGTAGTAGCTTCTTTCAACCCCGATTCTATTCTGTCTGTTCCGTGGGTGCCTGAAAGAAGATATTGATTGCCTGGCATGATTTTCATTGATATTCTGGCACCCTGTGTGCGGTGCTTCTATCAACCGCTTTCCGGTCAACATTTTCGGTGGAGGACTGTCATGATGCTTTCCCGGTTCACAAGTATTTTATTTACCATAATATTTCTGGTCGGTGTGTGGGCAGGTTCAGGGCTCGAGGCATGCACATGTATTCTTGTCGGGAAGAATGCTTCAGTTGATGGTTCGACGACGACTAGCCATACCTGCGACAGCAGGCTAGACAGGACATGGCTGGAAGTTGTTCAAGGGGCAAAATATCACAAGGGGAGTACTTGTGGTGTCTATCTTGGGTCGAGGTTCACCAGGTATCCCGGCGATACTGCGGGTGTCAGACTGATGGGTCAGATCCCCCAGGTTCGAGAGACGTTCGCTTATCTGAATTCAGCTTACCCATGCATGAATGAAAAGCAGCTCGCGATTGGCGAGTCCACATTCGGGGGAAGGGCTGAGTTGAGGAATAAAGAGGCTTTCTTTTCCTGTGAGGAACTATGTCGCTTCGCCCTGGAAAGGGCTTCTACCTGCAGAGAGGCCATCAGTTTGATAGGGTCGCTTACGAAGGAATTTGGATATAATGATGGTGGAGAGTGTCTTATGTTCGCCGATACGGATGAGATATGGCATTTCGAGATCATCGGTTCGGGAAAGGACAGGGTCGGTTCAGTATGGGCGGCGCAGCGCATACCGGACGACCATGTCGGGGTGACAGCCAACGCCAGCAGGATCATGGAGATCGATCCCGGCGATTCGGAAAATTTCATGACCAGTGAGAATGTCATTGATGTCGCTGTTGAAAATGGCTGGTACGATCCCGATTCGGGAGAGCCGTTCCGGTTCTGCTATGCTTATGACCCGGGGGGACGGACCAGTATGGCCGCGCGCCGAAGGGAATGGAGGGTATTCGACCTGCTTGCGCCATCTCTGGGGCTTGATCCAAACTCTGAGAACTATCCCATTTCTGTCAGACCCGATACCCTGGTCACTGTAAGGCGGGTAATGGAGATATTCAGGGATACCTTCGAGGGTACCGAGTTCGATATGACAAAGTTCATGTACGTGGAGACCGAAGACGGGAAATTCGAGAAGAGCCCGTACGCGAACCCGTTCATGCATTACGATATGATGCCCCTGATGAAGGTCAACGGGGGGTGGGGAAAGATGGGCGAGAGATGTATAGCCAGGTATTATTGCGCATATATCACTGTGACCCAGTCGCGTGGATGGATGCCCGATCCGGTAGGAGGACTGGTCTGGTTCGGATGGGACAATCCTGCCATGACTGCTTTTACTCCTCTCTACTGCGGGATCTCCAATGTGCCCGAAAGCTGGAAACTAAGCGGGCGCCAGGCCTTCGACAGGGATTGTGCCTGGTGGGGGTTCAATCGTGTTGCCGACCTGTCTGCTCAGAAATGGGGGCAGATGAGAGTCGATGTCGATTCCGTAAGAGTGGCGTTCGAAGACAGGGCTTTCGATGACCAGGCAGAGCTGGAGAAAAAAGCGGTAGCCCTGTTCGAAAAAAGCCCAAAGAGAGCCAGAAAGTTACTTACCGAATATTCCTGCGGGTTTGCCGAAGAGACAACGGCTGCGTACTGGGACCTTGGAGACCATCTCTGGTGGAAATACACCGGAAAGTTCTGATGTGTTGATGAGTCTCTGGATAAATGATATAGTCGCGCGGAGATATAGTGATCAAAAGGCCAAAGGAAAATAGCACTAATTAACCAGTCAAGGAGTGGACGGATGGAAGCTCAGGAAGAAACCCAGAGACCGTGGTGGCGGTGGCTGATACTGCTTATGATCAGCATGGTCCTTTTCGGATCCTACTACGTCTATGACGCGGTCACACCGATCAACGATTATATCCAGCAGTCGATGGACATCGACAATTCTCAGTACGGATTGCTGTTCACATTGTATTCTTTGCCAAACCTCTTTTTTCTGGTGGTCTTTGCGGGTGTCCTGCTCGACAGGCTCGGAATAAAAAAGGCAGGGATCCTGTATGCTGGATTATGTGTCTTAGGTTCCCTTGTGACCTCTGTAGCCGCGGACAAGTCTTT
Source organism: Candidatus Latescibacterota bacterium (assembly GCA_019038625.1). Lineage (NCBI taxonomy): Bacteria > Pseudomonadati > Candidatus Latescibacterota > Candidatus Latescibacterota bacterium. The sequence continues at coordinate 24,158 of JAHOYU010000110.1, forward strand.
TGTCTGGATGCTGGTCGGAAGAGGGATATTCGGGTTCGGATCGGAAGCGGCGATCCTGGTCGTCAACAAGGTGATAGCGAGGTGGTTCAGGGGGAAAGAGCTTTCACTGGCCTTCGGTCTTAATATAACGGTATGCAGGATGGGTACTTTTCTGGCGATGGGGACTTCCGCGATGATCAGGAACAGCCTGGGTTCGTGGACATGGTCGGTCTGGGCCGGTACTGCGGTCATGTTCGTCACATTCCTTCTCTTCCTCGTATATCTGGCCATGGACAAGAAGGGTGTAAGCGCCGGGGAGGATAGCGAGGAACAGGTCGGCATGATGAAGATCCTGAAGGAAGTCCGGAACTTCGGGCCATCGTTCTGGCTGGTGAGTCTTCTGTGCGTGACCTTTTATTCGGCGATGTTTCCCTTCCTTTCACACGCTCCACGCCTCCTTCAGAAGCAGTTCTCGATGAGCGCGACGCAGGCCGGATGGTATACTGCCATGGCTTCAGGGAGTACGATGATCTTTACGCCGATCTTCGGTTTTCTTGTAGACAAGTTCGGCAAGCGGGGGACACTGATGATGCTTGGATCGCTTCTGCTTTTCCCCGCCCATCTTCTTCTGGGATTGACAAATATACATCCTGCCGTACCTTTTATCATCCTGGGCATTTCCTTTTCTCTCGTTCCTGCTGCCCTCTGGCCGGCTGTTCCTATCCTGGTCAAAGAGAATTACCTGGGGACCGCGTACGGTATGATCGGGTGGATCCAGAACGCGGGGCTGACGCTTTTCCCGTGGCTTGCCGGGATCGTGGTCGACAGGAACGGGTATTTTCCTATGCAAATCATGTTTGCCTCTCTGGGTTTTGTAGGCCTGATATCTGCTTTTATACTTCTAAAAACCGACAAGAGGCTTGGTACCGGGTTGCAGCTTCCGAGCAGGGAGGCACAGGCCTAGATCGTTTATACAGATTTTCAGAAAAAGAGGCCCGGGAATTTATTCCCGGGCCTCTTTCTGTGTCTGAATGTGGTGTCACCTGGATATTGAGGCCAGGATCATCCGCCGGTCTTTATTCCTTTTCCAGGATCTTCATCAGGTCCTTTTCAAGAGATTCTTCGGGAGTCTCGACGATTCTGCCGATCTCTTTGCCGCCCCGGTATATGATGATGGTTGCGACCCTTTCGACATCGTAATAGTCCTTCAGCCTTTCTGACCATGTCAGGACTCTTGCCGGTACTCGCAGGTCGGTCGAGAAACGGGAGCTTCCCACTGCATACATCCTGATTTCCGAAACGGGATAATCGACCGTTTCCAGGAGCTTCCAGAGTCTCGGTATCTCTCTCTGTGAGTCGGAGCACCATGTACCGAGGACACAGGTGATCTCGACACCATAGATCTCCTCTTCGATGGCGGAAAGTGTCTCAGGGTCAGGAGTATAGTCGAAGAATTCGTCATCCCATCCTGCGATAGTGTTAGTAATATCCTCTCTTGTCACCTCTCCCAGCAGTGCCCGGTAGTCTTCCTTAAGTAAGACTTCGTGCAGCCCATGGTAAGCGGGAAGGCTTTTCTTTGGAGGATCTATAGCGGGATACATCTCGTCCCACCACTCGGGCTGATCCTTGAGGTACTTGTCGAACCAGGCGATCTGAGCGTCAGACCATGATATTCTCTTTTTGTAATCGATGATAAAATGGTTCTGTCCCTCATATTTGATATATTCGACATCCTTGCCCAGGATCTTCAATGCAGTATACATCTGCTCGCTTTCGCCCGGTGGAACGTTGGTGTCCGCTGCCCCGTGCAGAAGCAGAAGGGGGGTGACGATCTTGTCAGCCGCAAAGAGGGGGCTCTGGTCGACATAGATATCAGGCCTGTTCCATGGGTAACTTTCTGCTGCCGATACAGCGTTATAAGCATATCCCCAATATCCTTCTCCCCAGTAGCTTCCGATCATGCTTATGCCTGCATGGGATACTGCTGCAGCGAAGATATCGGTCTGTGTTATCACCAGCTGTGTCATGAAGCCCCCGAATGACGCGCCTTCGCATCCTACCCTGTATGGATTTACAAATGGATGGGCATCGAGGAATTTTCCTACTCCGGAGATGATCTCCTCTGAGGTCACTTTCCCCCAGTCGTTGACATGCGCGGTGGAGAATTCCTGTCCGAATCCGGTCGCGCCACTTGGCTGGAGTACGTACACGATGAAATCTTTGGCGGCCCAGAGGTTGAACGGGTATCTGCCGGCGAAACGCCTGTCGACAGGCGAAGTCCCTGCGTAATAATAGACGATGCATGGATAGAGGCGAGTTGAATCGAAATCGGGAGGATAGTGGATCCTTCCAATGATCGTAGTCCCGGATTCGGTAACGAAGTCGAAGTCTCCGATCTCACCGATTATTACGTCATCCAGTATTCCGGAGCCGGGAGAAGCTATCTTCCTGACCCTGTCTTTTTTCAGATCGATAGAATATACTGCTGGAGACAGGCTCGTTCCTTCTCCCGCAAATGCTGCTATTGATCTGTTAGATGAAATGCTCAGCCTGCTGACGACATCAGCATCCGTCTTTATCTCCCGGAATGTCTGTTTACGGGCATTGTACCTGTAAAATTTCTTCAGGTCTTTCTTTGCCGCAGTGATGTAGATCCTGTTATCGGCTTTAGACCAGATGGCTCCGGAAATGGCAGGATCGAAATCTCTTGATATGGCTTCTACTTCACCAGTCTCAGAGTCCATGATATAGAGCTGGCCATCGTAATCGTTCGGAATCACTCTTTCTTTCACATCGACTCCGATATTACCGAAAGTGGAGGGTCCTCCTTTGATCAATATCTTTTTCCCGTCCGGAGACCATTGAGCACCACCGACCCAGTGTCCTTTGTGAAGCTGCCTGGTACTCATATCATCGAGATCCAGAAGGATAAGTTCCGATGTGCCGAATGGCCTCTCGGACAGATCTTCATAATATCTTGAGAGCAGGATCTTCCGGCCGTCGGGATGTATATCACTGACGTACGAATCGAATTTTCCGGCGGCCAGTTTCCTCACCGACCCTCCCGGCACGGAAGTCATCATCATGGATGTCCTGTTTCTGGCGAAGCGCTGCCTGTCCTGTATCCCCCGCAGCCTTTTTACACCTGTACCGTCGTCTTTCGCATTGTCATTGATATAATAGACCATCCATGTACCGTCAGGACTCCAGGTGTAACCTCCGAGGTCTTTTATATGCTCTATGACGGTTTCGGTTCTGCCGCTATCAAGGTCGAGGATCCGTATGGAACCCTTTCCATTTTTTCTCGCAGTATATGACAGGCGGTTTCCTGTAGGCGCCCACTCCATATTCGACATTTCGCTTTCACGTATTGTGTTGACGAGTTCGCCGTCCGGAAGCTTTCTTATTTCCCTGTAGCTCTCCCGCTTCCCTTCAGGCGGGAGAAATCTCCAGTAACTTATAAGGGCAAGATTTCCGTTCGGTGATACGTCTATTCCACTGATATTGGGGACATCGAGAACATGTGATATGTTCAATCTCATCGTCGGGTCTGTCGAGACGACCGGTTTTTCCTTGAAGTCATCCGATATCTTCATCGAGGCATCCATTCGCCAATCGGCGACCGTATCGCCGGGGACATGGACCATTTTTGCGATAAGAAGATGTTTTCCCTGCTTAAGATTCGTGCTTCCCGATTTTGCTTCTCCGAGCTTGCCTGTTCCGCTGACCGTCTCTGACTTTACCAGAGATACTCCGTCGATGAATAATTCAAAAGGGTCAGACGAAGATGCTTCGATTTCGATTTTCATCCATCGCGGCAGTTCTATCCATGCCGCCAGGTATGAAGTGGATGGCAGGTCTGTCAGGCTTTCGAGCAGGGTGCCGAGAGTATCGGCTGAAACTTCGGTCCATGACATCGGGCCCTCGAGTGTGTTGACAGAACTACCCACAGACGGGGAAAGACGTCTTAAGTCCATATCCTTAAAAGATAAAAGAAATGCGGCGTCGTTATCTTTCCCGTCCTCATCATGAAACGCTGGAAATTGCGATATTATTGGGCCAAGGCGCAGCCATTGATCGATATGGAGTTTTGCGTCTTCCAGTTTTTCAATCGTCCCCGAGCTGTCCGGCTTTTCCTGTGGTTCCGTGTCAGTCTGGGATAGTGCCGGGATGGCCGACAGGATAATGAAGGCGATAACGACAGACACGAGTCCTGATTTCAGCAGATTCCTCATCTGTTTCCTTTCGTTCCGGTTGAGCGGACTGATGGCAGTATTTAAATGCTTCAAATTCAACAAGCATCGATCGATAAATAATACAGACACTACTCCTGTTGTTCAAGGATACTATAGTGTCTATTTTATAAATATCAGCGGGACAAAAGTTCCTGCAGGAAACAATGAATTCGACTCTTGAGGTCTATTCCTTGATTGTCAGGAAGAGACCGGTCGGTTCTTCTTGAAGTCATTCAATAGCCGGGTTATATTCAATTTTCGCCGAACAATGGGAAGGAGACCCTTGAGATGTCGAGAAAGCTAGGTTTTACGGGACTTATAGTGATAATGATCCTGGTCGGATGTGGTGCTGGCAGTGAAGAGAAGACCGCCGATGGCTGGCTCAGCTTCAACGAGGGCATGGAACTGGCCGCCAGTTCAGGGAAGCCCGTGATTGTCGATTTCTATACTTCATGGTGCAAATGGTGCAAGGTCATGGACAGGGACACTTTTTCCAATCCTGAGGTAAAAGCTGCGTTGGAAAAGGATTTTGTCACAATACGGATAAATGCTGAGAATAGGAAAGATAAGCTCCGATATAAGGGCAAAGAATATACTCCTGTGGAATTGACGAGGTTGTTCAAAGTGAGAGGATTTCCCTCTCTTGCATACATGGAGAGTGATGGAGAACTTATCATGGTCGTGCCCGGTTTCAAAAAACCGGATGTATTCATGCCGACCCTGAGATATATTATAGATGGATGCCACAGGAAAGGCGTCACTCTGGATCAATATATTCGGAATGGCGGAGAATGTGGGAAGTGATCGCTTCAGTATTCTTTGATGCGAGAGGACGGGAATAATTCGAGGATGTAAAGATGTATAGTATTGAAAAAAAGGATTACGGTCTCAGAATCGTTGAGGGGGGAATCGTCGGAATCGAGGAAGCCCTGGAATTACTGAGCGAACTCAAGGCTGAAATAGAAAAAGTAAAACGCCCTTTCCAGATCTTTGTCGACATGAGGACTCTGTTGCCCCTTTCAGAAGAGGTACAGAAAGTGTTTGTCGATGCGCATATATTAGTGCTGGCAAATGGTATGAACAGGTCTGTCGCCATACTCAAAGACAATCTTGTGATTCTTCAGCACATCAAGACCTCCAAAGAAACGGGTCTCGATCAGGTAGAGCGGTATATCAGTGCTCTTGACAATCCCGATTGGGAACAACAGGGACTTGACTGGATACTGGATGGGAAAGAACCGACAGGCTGAAGTCAGCGGTGAAAGAACAGGAGGACGGGAATGAGAATTGGAGTTTTGACTGGTGGTGGGGATGCCCCTGGACTGAACCCTGCGATTGCCGGAGTGGTGGAACGTGCGTCGATGTACGGACACAAGGTGATAGGTCTCAAACGCGGATGGGAAGCACTGTGCATCAAGGATAACAAGAATCATGTCGTGGAACTGGGGCCTGAGATAATCCGTGAGTACAGCAGGCTCGGTGGCAGCAAGCTTCTCTGCAGCAGGACCAATCCCGTTTCGGAAAAGAATGACAGGACCGAACTGGTCCTGAAAAATATCAAGAAATTAAAGCTGGATGCCCTGATCGCGATGGGTGGAGACGACACACTGGGCGCTGGAGCTGTTCTGGCAGAGCGAGGAGTACCTGTAATAGGTATCCCCAAGACTATCGACAGGGACCTTGCTGGAACAGAATACTCCCTGGGATATGATACAGCTCTCAATGTGATCACCGATTGCGCCGAGCGTATCGCGCAATCCGCCGAATCACACCAGACGATCTTTTTCCTGGAAGTGATGGGTCGTCACGCGGGATGGCTGGCATTGAGGGGTGGAGAGGCGGCTTTCGCTGACGTCATCCTGATCCCGGAATACGCCTTCACGATCGATAAACTTTCAGAAGTCCTGCGCGAGCAGCTGGAAACCAGCACCAAAATCGGATTTGACCATGTCTACAAGATAATCGTGGTTGCCGAAGGAGCTCATATCACCGGTGAGGAAGAAGTCAGAAAAGATGCCAAGATCGACGACTTCGGTCATTACAGCCTCGGTGGAGTGGGAAACTATCTGAAAGGCCTTATGGAACACAGGTTCCGGCACACAAGATACTCAGCGCTTGCGTATCTGCAGAGAGGCGCCCCGCCATCCCAGAAAGACAGGCAGATCGGCAGGCGTTTCGGACATAACGCCGTCGAGATGCTGAACAGCGGTGACACGGGATACATGGTCGCGGTCCAGCGTTCAAGGCTGGTCAAGGTCCCTCTGGCGGAAGTGAAGAACTCTCCGAGCCTGGTCGATGTCGATAAGTACTATAATACCGACAAGTTGAACGTAAAGATCGAGTGGACCGATATGGCGGAGTAGTGAGCCATCATCTCCTGAATAATCCAACCATTTCAACATGGTATGTCCCCGGAAACATATCTATAAGGTGGAGTTTGTTCAGCGAATAACCGGATTCGATCAGGCGTGAGGCGTCCCTGGCAAATGTGGGGGGCTCGCAGGATACCATTATTATTTCAGGTGGGCGAAGTTTTATTATTCCCCTGGCAGCTTCCGCGGGGATGCCGCTCCTGGGTGGATCGGCGATGAGCAGGTCCGTTTGTCCGATCCGGAAGATCTCTTTTTCGACCTTGCCCTTTCTGAAGGTAACATTCGATATTTTGTTGAGTTTCTTTGCCGCAAGCGCGCTTTTATGCCCGTTTCGGTCGTTTTCGATGCCGATGGCTTCTCCTGCAATCTTCGAAAAGGGAAGGGTAAAAAATCCAGCTCCGCAGTACAGATCCAACAGTCTGTGGGGAGTCGAAGAAGAGAGAGAGAGGGTCTTCTCGATAAGGGTATCGGTCATAAGGCGATTAACCTGGAAGAATGATTGTGGAGATATGGGGAAGTGGTATCCCCCGGCTTCCATCAGCACATCCGGTGGACTTACGTGATCTTTCAGTCCCCAGAAATGCACGGTGTCAAACCTGTCCATCCTGACTCTGACTTCGCTGACTGGAACAAGGCAGCTCGCGGGAATGGCCGCTATCGCCGACCTCATCTCCTCGGGTAGTAGAAGGCATCCTCCCTCGGGAAATGGGACTATGTCGTCCGACTCCCGGCGTATAAAACCCGGATTTCCGTCCCTGTCCACATGGAAGACAGAATGATTACGGTAGCCATAACGGCTGGGGCAGGAGGTGAATTCGTCGATCGATGTCTTGATTCCGCCGATTCTTTCAAGACTTTCCAGCGCGGTGGTTTTTTTCACCTCGATCTCGTTTTCATAGGAGAGGTGAAGCATGTGGCAGCCGCCGCAGATCCCGAATATCGGGCAATCCGGTTCGATCCGAAGTGGTGATGGTTCGATTATGTTTTCCAGTTTGCCGAAGAGGACTTTCTTTTTGTCTGCCGTTATCTCGAAAGTGACCAGGTCGCCGGGCGCTGTATACGGGAGAAAGATGGTCTTTCCCTCGGAATGCCCCAGCCCCAGTCCGCCATATACTATTTTTTTTATCTCCACCGGTTCCCGGCTCATAATGATCCTCCAGAAGTTTTTAATTGTCTCTTCATGCATGATACCTCTTTCAAGCTCTTGATGATAGATGATTTGTATTGAATACGGTCAGATGGACAGCTATTATTCACAGGTCGCTAAGGCTGAGAGGCTTTTCCCGCTGTGACAGAAAGGAAATCTTTTGCGTATCGGTATGGTATTGAAGGGCAGGATACCCCCTCCTGATATCCGTGTGGAGAAGGAGGCCGGGACCCTGGCTGCGGAAGGTCACGAAGTTCATCTTCTTCTTGAGCGTGGAGAGGGAGAAGAACTGGAAGCCATGAACGGCCCTATCCACATGTACCGGGGCGTTGAGATGGGCAAGTGGAGAGAGAAGTATCACAGGTACACTTTCAACTTCACATACAGGGATCGGCTTTGGGAAAAGGCTATCACGGATTTTGTGAAAAGTCGAAAAATAGAGGTGCTTCATATTCACGATCTTCCGCTGGTGGGCGAAGCGGTCAGGGTCGGGCGAATGCAAGGTATTCCTGTAGTCGCTGATCTGCACGAGAATTATCCCGGCGGCCTGCAGGTCTGGTACACGAGCCAATTCAAAAAGAAGACCATATACGGGTTCAGGCGCTGGGCCCGGTACGAAAGAGAGATACTGAGAGAAGTCGATGCTATCATAGCGGTGATCGAGGAATCGAAGGAAAGGATCAAGGGGCTGGGAATTCCTGGAGAGAAGATCCATGTGGTTCCGAACACTGCTCATGTGGAGAGGATCAACATTCCTCTCGATCCGGCTATCACGGAAAAGTACTCGGACTATTTCATGATCTCCTATATCGGAGGCTTTGCTCCTCACAGGGGGCTGGACACCGTAATAAGGTCCGTTCCTTTTATGAAGGAGAGGATAAAGGATCTCAGGGTCGTTCTTGTGGGCGACAGGAACAAGCCATACATGGACTACCTCAAGAGACTTTCTGCCAGTCTCGGCTGCGAAGATACGGTCGAGATGCCCGGATGGCAGCCCTTTGAAAAAATCTGGAGCTATATCGATGCAAGTTCCGTCTGCCTTGTCCCACATGCGAGGAATCCGCACACAGACACCACGATCCCACACAAGATCTTTCAATACATGATGGTGAAAAAGCCGGTAATCGTGAGCGACTGCCCACCCCTGAAGAGGGTGATCGAGGATTCCGGTGGAGGTCTGGTCTTTACCTGGGACCGTCCCGAAGAACTCGCTGAGAGTGTGACGAGACTTTATGAGGATGAGGAAACCAGAAAAAATACAGGAGAGAGAGGGTGTGAAGCCTTCCTCGACCGTTACAACTGGGACAGTACCAGTGATGAGCTCAAGGAGCTTTATCGTGGGCTGGCCAAAAGGAAGAAGTGAGGGAATCGATGGAAGTGAAGCTGCTCGACCTGGTTGCACAGTATGATAAGATCAGGAGTGAGATAGAAGCCGCGGTCCGTGACGTCATGGAATCCCAATATTTCATCATGGGGCCGAAAGTAGCCGAGTTCGAACGATCCGTGGCAACATATTGCAGCGTAGAATATGCCACTGGTGTGGCCTCGGGATCCGATGCCATCCTTCTGGCCCTTATGGCGCTTGATATCGGCCCCGGAGATGAAGTCATCACGACGCCTTACACCTTCTTTTCAACAGTCAGTTCGATAACGAGGCTTGGAGCCACACCGGTCATGGTCGATATCGATCCTGCCACATATAACATCTCGCCCGAGAAGATCGAAGATGCGATCACGTCCAGGACGAAGGCTGTCCTTGTCGTGCATCTGTTCGGTCAGCTGGCGGAGATGGAGAGGATCTGCGCGATGGCCGATTCACGCGATATCCCGGTCATAGAGGACGCGTGCCAGTCGATCGGAGCGTCGTATAAGGGGAAGAAAGCAGGTGCTTTCGGACTGGGTGGTTGTTTCTCATTTTTTCCCTCCAAGAATCTCGGTGGCTTTGGGGATGGCGGGATGGTAGTGACTGGAGATAAGGATTTTGATTTGCGGCTGCGCCTTCTGCGCGGGCATGGAGCGAGGGAGAGGTACTATCATGACGAGGTCGGGATCAACAGCCGACTGGATGCGATACAGGCAGCGGTCCTCGAAGTCAAACTGAAATACCTGGATGAGTGGAGTGAGGGAAGGCGCAGGAACGCCGCTTATTATTCCGAAGGACTGGCCGATCTGCCGGGAATCTCCACTCCAGTGACTGCCGAGGGAAATGTCAGCATCTTCAATCAATATGTGATTCGGGCAAGAGATAGAGATTCGCTCAAATCGTTCCTTGTCTCGCAGAGTATCGGTTGTGAGATATACTATCCCGTACCACTTCATATGCAGAAGTGTTTTTCTTTTCTGGGGCAGTCGAAGGGAGACCTGCCTGAAGCGGAAAAAGCCTCTGAACAGACTCTGGCTCTGCCTGTCTACACTGAATTGGCAGAGCAGCAGCAGGATTTTGTCATAGATAAAATAAAAGAATTTTATGCGGACAGGGAAGTAGAGCCCCTGGCCAGCACTTAACGAAGGAGAAAAGGCTTCCATTGAAAGTAGTTTGTTTTTCGGAGATCCAGTGGCAGTACGTCAGGACTAGAAAGCAGCAGATCATCGGCCGCTTTCCGGCAGACTGGGAGATTCTTTTCCTGTCCAGCGTCGTTAAGGGTAAGAAGAACAATTTCAGGCCTGCCAGGGACGGTAATGTCACGCATGTCTGTATCCCCGCTTTGAAGAACTTTCCTCAAAAATTACTGAGGATTCTTTTTTCCTTTCCTCCTGCCAGGTTCCTGTGGAACATAATCCTGTTTCTCTGGGTTCATACCATACTTTCCATTACCGGTTTTTCCGGAGGAGCCCGGGTCTTTTTCGTCTCCAATATTTATTACGCGGCGGTGCTACCGCTATTCATGCGATCTTTCATCCTGTATGATTGCAACGATGATCCTCTTGAATTTCCTGGCTCGCCCCCCTGGGCGGGGAAGTATTTCAGGAAACTCGTATCCATATCCGATGTCCTGGTCGCGGTAAGCAGGGGATTGGTAGAACGCCTTCATTCAATGGGAGTGAAGAATGTGAGCTATATTGGCAATGGTGTCGATTATGGACTTTTCAGGAAGGCGGCCGAACAAGGCATTCCTGAAGAGATGAAAAAATTCAATAGACCTGTTCTGGGATACTCTGGGGCGATAGCTCCGTGGTTCGATATGGAACTGCTCAATATGGTCGCGGAGTCTTTCCCGGAAGCATCGATAGTCTTGATGGGGCCACTTTTCGAACCGTTGCGCGAAAGACTCGAGAAGTTGATAGCCGAAAAGGGTAATGTTTTCTATGTTGGATCGAAACCATATGAACGACTGGGTGCCTATATCAATGCGCTTGATATCTGTATGATCCCGTTGCAGATGAACGAACTCATGCGTATGGCGGATCCCAACAAGATATATGAATACGCTGCCGTGGAAAAACCGATCGTTACATACAAATTCGCTCCCGAGATGGAAGAACTGGATGGGATGATATATCTGGCGGAAAGCCGGGTGGAATTTGTCGAGGGTATAAGGAAAGCGCTGAAAGAGGGGGCGGATTCTGCGAAGTTGCGTCAATTTGCGATGGCATGCAGCTGGCAATCACGTGCCGATGCTATGATCGCGTTGATCGAGAGAAGATGTGCTTCAGGAGACTACGGAGAGGAGTGTCGATGAAACAGCTTGTGCAGTTAATAGCAGGGGTTATTCTTTTGTCTACCGTTTTGTCCGGATGTTCCGGCAGAGACGGGAATCAGGATCTTTACATCTTCGAGGAACTTGAGACTGCTTCTTCTCTCGAAGATCCGTCCGGCAGGGTGGAGAGATTGAAGATATTCGCAGCTAACAATCCTGATCATCCAGCAAGATCAATAGCCTATTCAAGGATATTTGAGACTATGGTCGTCGACATGAACGACGAAGACGGGTCTTTGGTATGGTTCGGTCAGGTAATGGAAAAGGAGAAGGAACCTTTTATCCGAGGCGACCTTCTATACAGGAAATTCGCCTTTCTGTGGGAAAAAGACAAAGAATCCGCGATTCTACTGGCCGAGCAGATACTGGCCGGGTCAGAGAGCGATTACCGTCTGCATCTGTACCTTTGTTACTATCTGATGAGTGAGGAATCCAGCGATAAGTTAACAGAAAAGCTGTTCGAGAAACTGCAGGGATTGACCAGCAACGAATATAAATTAAAACACGCAAGATCAGTTTATGGTGAGTTCCTCTTTGACCGGAATAGAGAGGATGAGGGCGTGGCTGTTTTGGCCAAAGCGGGAGATTATCCTTTCGCCAACGAAAAACTGGCCACGTATCTCTGGGAAAAGGATATGCGGAAGGAGGCCATCGAGTCTTATATCATGTTTGTCGCTGGAGCGCCTGGTGCGAGAGAGCATGTAAATGTTGACAGTCTGTACAGCCTCGTTTATCCGGACAGTAAGGATCTCAATGATCGGATCTCGGCGATGAGGATAATCGATGAGGGTGTGCTTCCCGATATGGATTTTTCCGATTTGAACGGAATGACTCACAAACTGTCGGAATATCGGGGCGATATACTCATAATCAGTGCATGGAGCCCTACCTGACCGCCTTGTATTGCGGAGTTGCCGCAACTGGAAGAATTGAAGAAGTCCGAAAGTGAAAAAGGTTTCAAGCTCCTGCTTATCGATTCCAAAGGCATGGTGAAACGCAGCAGGGAGATACTCGAGGAAAAGAAAGTGACGATCCCTCTGTTGATAGATTCGAGGTTCTATTCGAGGAATGTCCTTACGACTATGTATACTCCGACTACGATCGTCATCGACAGGGAAGGCCGGTTGAGAGCACGTCTGGTCGGTGGTTCGAAAGATTTCGAGCAGGTTCTGATGGATATCGTCGAATCGTTGTGATCATGCGGTTCAGGTTGGGAAATTCCGTCGACTGTTAAGATCGGAAATACTTACTATATTTCGCAGGGGCTTCCCGCAAGGCTCTCCATCGAGCTCTTCATCTCCGAGATCGTCGATTTCAGCGCCGGATCGATATTCAGGGTCAACGCGTGATCAAGTGTGTTGATGGCATCGTTGATGTTGTTCAATCCGGAGGTCAGTAGTTTTGCCAGTGAGATCGAGGCTTTGGCGCTCAGGGTAGGAGACGCATTGATCTTAATGATCGAGCTGTATATGTCGTGAGCTTCACCATACCTGCCAGTGCTCTGCAGGTGTTTTCCGACCTTGAGCAGCAGCTGCGGGTTTACCGCCTTATCATTCTGAACACGGATCATATCCAGTGCCAGTTCGGTTGCTTCATCCATCCTGCTTTTGAGCAGCAGGCTCTTCAGTGTCAGCTGATTTATGGACAGAGAGTCATTTTCGATACCTGCTTCACGGTAGATCATAGCTATGTCACGGGCGAGATCGAAGTTTTCAGGGTTTTCACTGATAAGCTGGGAAAAGAGGATCTTTGCTCGTTCCACGCTGCCCTGTCGGATGCTGTCGCAGGCTTCGTCGAACCTCGGATCTTTTAATACTCCCTCCTGAACCTGTTTCTTTTTTACCAGGGGATCTATGATCTTTTCTTCCAGTCCCGTTGCTTGGAAAACGAGTGCCGTTACTATGCCGGCCAGGTATCCCATTATATGAGCAAGGTAGGCTACGTTCGAACCCCCCACGAAATCGGACATCGATTTGAGGGCGACCTGTTGTATGAACCAGAAGGGAAGAAAGACGAACGCGGGGAGGTGAAAGGTCCCCCATAACGGCCGGAACAGGAACATGAAAAAATAGAAGAATTTGATCTTTGTCATAAAATGACGGACTGTAAATGCTCCCATCGCGGCAGCAATCGCTCCTGAAGCTCCGATGAGAGGCATCCCCGAGGAAGTATCCTGCAGGCTGTGAGCAAGACCGGCAAACATGCCCCCACATAGATAAAAGGCCAGGAACGGTCCGCGGCCCCAGGTGTCTTCGAGAAGGCATCCTACAACCCAGAGAAAGAGCATGTTACCGAGCAGATGCCAAATGTCTCCATGGAGAAAGAGATGAGTGATGAAGGTCCAGAACCTGTTCATATTTCTGGGAACCAGACCCAGGGCAAACGAAGGGATCCTGTTTAGGACACTTTCTTCCTTTTTCTGAATACTCTTCCATTCTGCGAGCAGTTCCTGTCTGACAGGCTCACCTTTGTAGAAAGACGCGTCGCGTTTGTACAGAGTATTTCCAAAATTTTCGAGATCCTTAAAACAGGAATATGAATTTCCCATCGCTGTAAATATATTGGATTCCAGGTCGGCATAGTCGCTTGAACCAGCGATACCGTCCATCGCCATTTCCTGGAGATTGTCTATATACCCGTTTTCAAGATAGAACTCATCGTTTTCGAGAAGGAACAGGTGGACCTGTACATGGTAGATCTCCCGTTCGACTTTGAAGAGGTCGGCGTGGATATCGCCGCCGGTCATACTTGTCAGCATATGCACAACTATACAGATGACAATGAGTGAGATCGTGACCTTCGGTTTAAGGGCCAGAGTGCTTTTGGTGCCTACAGGTAAGATGATCAACTTCTTTGCCTCTCTGCAACAGATGAACGTGACATGTTGCAATATGAGAGAATACTATTTATAGTATCCCGGCCTTTCCATACGCCATATGCGTAACAGAACAAATGATACGCAGTTATCTCGATTGTTCGGCTTGTGACTTTAGTCATGACTGGAAATTGCAAGAAGAGTTCCATCGATCAGAGGTTTATCTGACGATAGATCGATTGGCCAGGATCTCCAACCAGGAGGACTTGCCGACAGGCTTGGCGGCAAGTCTCTGATACCTGTCAGTGGTCAAACAAGTTCTATCTCGTCCCCTGTCTCCGGGAGGAAGACAGGTAGCCCTTTGCTCTTGAGAAGGTCGTAGAGTTTCTGTGACTGGTCTTCCTCTCCGTGGACTATAAAGATCTTTTTTACCGAGCCTTTGAGAGGCAGAGCGTAGTTCAGAAGATCGTCCCGGTCGGCATGTGCGGAAAAGGAGTTCATTATTTCCACTTTTGCTCTCAGTGCCCGCTCTTCTCCGAAGATTTTCACCTTCTCATGCTTTTCTACGATTCTTCTGCCAAGGGTATTTTTTGCCATGTAACCGATCACCATCACAGTGTTCTTCGGGTCGCCGATATTGTTTTTCAGATGATGGACTATACGGCCTGCTTCGCACATCCCCGAGGCTGATATGATTATCATCGGCCTGTTTTCCTGATTGAGGCTCTTTGATCTTTCCACATCCCTTATATATTCGATCCTGTTCGTTCCCAGCGGGTCCTGCCCAGAACGGAAAGCATCGTACATCTCCTCGTCATAGCACTCCGGGTGCCTGATGAAGACCTCTGTCACGTTCACTGCCAGGGGACTGTCCACGTAGATCGGGATGCTGGGGATCCTGTCTTCCTGAAGGAGCTGGTTGAGATAGTATGCTATCTCCTGTGTCCGCTCAAGCGCGAACGAGGGGATGATGACTTTACCACCTCTGTTGACAGTATCAGTTATCACTTCAGCGAGACGGTTCTTGGTCGTGTCGACCGAATCATGGAGCCTTCCCCCGTAGGTGCTTTCCAGGAACAGATAGTCGATATCAGGTGGGGTCTCCGGATCGTTCAGGATCGGCATATCCTTTCTCCCGAGATCCACCGCATAGGCGACACGGATCGTCCGGCCATCCTTTTCGATCTCGATAAGGGGGTTCGCGGAGCCAAGGACATGGCCGGCGTCATAGAATGTCACAGAGATATCGTCGGTCACCCTGACCTTCTGTTCGTAGGGGTGGCCGGAAAAAAACTGAAGAGAGTCTTCAGCATCCTGACGCGTATAAATGGGATCTGCTGGAGGTAGTCCTTTCTTTTTGTGGACCTTGTTGACGTATTTGATACTTTCTTCCTGGATGTGTCCACTGTCTGGAAGCATCTTCGAGCAGAGGTCCCTCGTAGCATCTGTGGTCACTATCCGTGAATCGAATCCCTGTTTGACCAGGTTAGGAATATTTCCGCTGTGATCTATATGAGCATGGGAGAGGATGCACGCGTCAAGTGTAGCGGGGTCGTACGGGAAAGTCGAGTTCTTGGAATAAAAATCTTTTCTGCGGCCCTGGAAGAGTCCACAGTCGATGATCACTTTTGATGATTCCGTTGTGATCAAGTGATTCGATCCTGTCACTTCCCTTACAGCACCGATAAAAGTTGTTTTGACGCTCATCTTACTCCCTTCAGGTAAACTGCCCTCATAAGGGCAGCAGAGCAGGAAAATCGCAATAAGCAATAAAAACAGACAGTCTGATAAAACTCCATGACAGCATTTCAGTTTTCCGCATTGAAAAAAACAGTTTGAAACATCCGTTGCTGACTGTTCCATCTGATTCTCGATCATTCCTCATGCGGACCTGTCAGGTGAGGATATTACCATACAAAGGTCCCGCATTAAAGACCCTTCTCCGGTCAGTATTTATTGGAAGGGGTCTGCAACTGTTTATGGAACATGGATTGCTCCGATCCATCACGGCAGCAGCTCATTCGCAAGGTGAGCGTAGATGACATTTAGAATTATTTATTCCGCAGGAATAATTTGCATACTGACACCTGTTCTTCTCGTCCTTTCCACCGTGCCATCACAGGGAGCGTGGAACGAAACGGGACGCTCTGTATGTACCGCGACCGGTAACCAGTGGTATCCGACAATAGTCAGGGGAGACGCAGATAACGCTCTCATGATATGGCAGGATTACCGCTCGGGCAGTGGCGACATTTATATACAGAAGATCGATGGAGGCGGTGACACGCAGTGGACTCCGAACGGGATAGCTGTGTGTACGGAGCAAGCCGACAGGGAATTCTTCCGGCAGGCTGTTTCTGATGGATCGGGAGGAGCGATCCTCGCGTGGACGGATCATCGAGCCGGTCTCATCGACATCTTTGTCCAGAGGGTGGATAGCGGGGGAGTCCCCGTCTGGTCAGGCCCGGGTATCCAGGTATCCACAAGTTCAGGGAATGATTACTACCCGGCAATCTGTCCCGATGGTCAGGGGGGTGTTCTGCTGGCATGGCAGAGAGGGCTCGATGAAACGAGTGTGATCAGGGTTCAGAAGGTGAATGGCTCTGGAGAATCACAATGGACATATGGTGGGATAGAACTGTCCGACGAGTCAGGACTATTTCTTCCGGTCATCGTCGATGACGGGAGTGGGGGCATGATCGCCATGTGGGTAGCAGGGGATGCTTCGGCCGGCATAATAATGGCTCAGCGCATAAGTGCAGCCGGTCAGCGAATGTGGGGCCAGTCCGGAGTCGCTGTCTGTCCTCCGGGCGTTGCAAACAGTTTTCCGGTGATACTCGGGGATGCTGCGGGAGGGTGCATGGTCGTCTGGGAAGATCTTCGCAACGGCCAGAGGGACATTTATTCTCAAAAACTGGACGGTAACGGCGACCTGCTCTGGGATCCGGAAGGAGTGCATGTTTCAGTCAGTGAAGGAGAAAAATGGTTTCCCCAGGCGGTCCGTATCAATGATGGCGGTATAATCGTCGTCTGGGTGGACGCGAGAGATGATGACTCTGATCTTTACGCGCAGAGAATCGGGCCGGAAGGAGATCTTCTATGGTCTGCCGGAGGCAACCTGGTCTGCGGAGCTGTTGGGCATCAGCTGAATCCGAGGATGGAGATGAGTTCCGGGGGCGATATCATCGTCGTATGGCAGGACGGCCGCGGTGACGACTATGATATCTACGTTCAACGTGTCGATATTGCCGGCCTGATATTATGGGAAACCGGTGGTCAGGCCGTTGTCTCACTTCCGGATGATCAACGTATTCCCGAGATAATTACCGATGATGCCGGAGGGGCGCTTGTCACCTGGGAACAGTGGGACGGCGACTCTGACATCTATAGTCAGCGGATTGACAGAGAAGGACATTATCTGGCCACCTCGCTGGCCGGGTTTACAGCTGACTCTCGGAGTGACATGATAGAGATCGTCTGGACGATGAATGAAAGTGAGCCGGAAATGGTGTTCACTATCTCCAGGCAGGCATCCGGAGAAACTATCTTCGGACTTCTCGATATCGGGCCGGAGGAATCTACGGAGGAGACTTTTATTGTCAGAGACAGAGATATCGAGCCCGGTGTGGAATATAGATACAGGGTCTCGGTGACAGGGTCAGAAGGTTTAAAACTACTTTTCGAAACGGCGCCACTGAGTATCGGGGCGGGAGTGAATATCGTCCGTCAGAACTATCCGAATCCGTTTAATCCTGTTACGACCATAGCCTATGTACTGGCGGCGGACTTGAGCGTCGAGCTGACCGTATATGATGTGTCCGGACGACGGATAGCTGTCCTTGAGGAGGGGATTCAGCTGCGAGGAAACCATGAAGTCGTGTGGAATGGAACCGATATCAGAGGAAACAGGGTTTCGTCCGGTGTCTATTTCTACAGGTTGAGAGCGGGGAAGGATCTGTTCACGAAAAAGATGGTGTTACTCAGATAGTGACCGTTACTCAGCTGCCGCTGATCGTCATCCGGTCGATCTTGAAAGCGGGAGAGGCGACAGTCGACTTCCAGTCGAGGCTGTCTTCGACCATGCTGATTTTCGAGAGCATTTCGCTGAAGGTGCCGGCAATTGTGAATTCGGTCACCGGATGAGTGAGTTTTCCGTCTGAGATCCAGATGCCCTGGGCTCCCTGGGAAAAATCACCACTCGACCAGTTTGCTCCCGGTCCCGACAGGGCCGTCAGAAAGAGGCCTTCGTCGATACTGGATATGATCTCGTCAAGCGTACGCTTTCCCGGGACCATATAAAAATTCGAAATACCTCCCGAGCTTCCCGTTGTCTTCATCGAGAGTTTACGGGCCTGATAGCTACTGAGAAGATAGCTTTTGAGGACACCGTTCTCGACTACCGTGTTTTTTTTACTTCTCACGCCTTCAGCATCAAAAGGTCTGCTGCCGAGTCTGCCTGGCATCAACGGGTCGTCTATGATCGTCACAAGAGGTGAAGATATCTCTTTGCCCAGCATGTCGGCCAGGAACGACGAGCGTTTGTATATGTTTCCGCCATTGACTGCCGAAGCTATGCAGCCCAGGAATTTTCTGGCTGATACCTGATCGAAGATGACAGGAACGCTGCAGGTCTTCGGTTTGATGGCTCCAAGTTTTCGCAGGGTACGTTTGACGGCAATACTTGCTGTATTTTCTATCGGATCCAGGCCGGCCCTGTCACAGGAAGTTGAAAACCAGAAGGAAGATTGTTTCCTCGCGGTGTTTTCACCGTCCTGAGCCGTGTCTTCGGCAGCGCAGGAAATGTCTGTGGAAAACCATGTCTGCTTGTATCCCTCGCAGAACCCCGATGAATTCGCGAAGACCAGAGAATATATTCCTGATGAATATGATGCGCCGTCGGAAATGATCCTCTTGTCCATTTCGCATGCCGCCTTTTCGAGGGCCATTGCGATGGATATCTTCTCGTCTGCAGGTATTCCTGCGGCCTCAAGATCGAAAAGGCCCTGGATCTCTCCAGCGACGCCGGTCTCCTCCGGATCCGGCAGGCTGAAATATTCATCCCTGTCCATTACCGAAGAGAGTTCCACAGCTTCCCCGATCATTTTTCTGATATTTTCAGAGGAAAGATCACTTGTAGTGATAGAGGATTTCCTCTTTCCCACAGAAAGGGTGATCGAGATGCGGCTCGAAACGGATTCCGTGAGATTGTCCGTGCGTTCGTTTCGTACCGTAACGCTGAACCGATCCTGTCCGGAAACGGTGACCTCAGCGGTCTCTGCGCCCTCCCCGATAGTCGTTTTTACGGCATCCAGGGCCAGTGTTTTCATCTCATCCATATTCATGTCCGGTCACTCCGTTATTTGTCAGCCCAGTTCGCTGCCTCCGACCGTGATACTTGAGATCTTAATCGTGGGAAGTCCCACTCCCACAGGAACAGATTGTCCCTTGCCACATGTCCACCTGCCATCACTGAACGCAAAATCATTGCCCACATGAGTCACCCTCGAAAGGACTTCGGGCCCGTTTCCTGTCAGCGTCAGGTTTTTCACAGGCACGGTGATTTTTCCGTTTTCGACCAGGTAAGCCTCGATCGGGACGAACACGAAATCGCCGTTGGAGATATCGACCTGCCCGCCCTTGAAAGACTTGCAGTAGATCCCTTTTTTTGTAGATCTGAATATCTCGCCGGGGTCGGTTTCTCCGTTGGCGAGGTATGTGACGGTCATGCGTGGCATGGGGGGGTACCTGTAGCTTTCCCTGCGGCCGTTTCCGGTCGGTGAAGTATTGAAGAAACTGGCGCTTATCCTGTCCTGCATGAAGCCCTTCAGGATACCTTTCTCTATAAGGACGGTCGGTTCGGTAAGAACACCCTCATCGTCGAAATTCAGGGAACCGCGATCGTGCATGATTGTACCATCATCTATTACGGTGACAAGATCACTCGCGACCTTGTCGCCTACACGGCCGGTATAGGCCGATGTCTTTTTCCGGATAAAGTCCGCTTCGAGCGGGTGCCCGACAGATTCGTGAAGAAGGATACCTGATTCGGCCGGTGCCAGTATGAGCTCCATCTGACCGGCAGGGGCATCGATTGCTTCAAGCAGAAGAAGGGCCTGTCTGGCCGCTTCCGAACCATGTTCGGTCGGGGTCTTTTTGGTGAAGTACTCAGGTCCGATCCTTCCGCCACCACTCGATATACCCACCTGGCGATTACCGTTTCGTTCTCCGATCGCGGAAACAGATATCCGCGTCATGGGCCTGACGTCTCTCAGGGAGTGGCCGTCCGATGTGATCAGTCTTATGGTCCTCATGCTGTCCGCGAGAGTGACGGATACCTTTACTATGCTGGGATCGCTGTTCCTCGCGGCCTTTTCAGCCTGTTCGATCCAGCCGGTTTTTCTGTCAAGCGGTTCGTCTGTGGTGAGTCGGTCGAGTGGATAATAATCTTTGTGTTCGATCTCATGATATGAAGCAGGAGGTGTTGTTCTCCCCGAATCGGCTATCGCGGCAGCTGTGAGAGCCGCTTTCTGCATCTTGTCGAGAGAGAGTTCCTCTGTATACGCGTAACCTGTACCCTCGCCCTTTACGCACCTGATCCCGACCCCCATGGATACCGATTTGATTCCTTCTTTGACTATTCCTTCTTCCATAGTGATGATGTTTTCTATGGAATGTTCGAAGAAAAGGTCACTGAAATCACATCCGCGTGACATAGCGGTAGACAGTACTTTTTCTGTGTCCTCGTCACTGATTCCGAAATGATCTATATATCCAGGCAAGTGTTTTGCCCCTCCGATTATGATTGATTCCCCATAAGAGCCGCTACGGCCTGCCTCCACGATTGCGCCAGATCAGGCCAAAGGGTATATTAGTCACATGGCTACTATTTTTAAAGGATTAATTTTAAAATTTTCCAGGCCAGATGCTTTTCAGCTGCCGGTCCGGATCTTCGTCATTCATCTCATCGCGTTCATTTTTCTGTCTTCAGGACTAAAAGGGCAGTCCTGTACGATCTGCCAGCTTACCGGCAGGATCGACAGCGGGAATATCGCGGAAATAATAAAATGTCTGAGTGGTGAAGATCCGATCGACACTGGCGATGGCCTGGTGTCCATTAACACCCGGTACGCTTTTTCACCTCAAAAGGCGATAGCTACAGACTACCTGATGGACCTGGCCACAAGTTACGGATATTCACCTTTCATACACAGTTTCATACTGAAGGTCGACCGTCCCGATCTCACCGGGATCGCAGTTTCCCCCGGAGCAGATACTGTGTGGGTGGGGTCGATGGATGGCGATATATTCATCTCTTTACGCGATAACGGCTGGTCCAGTTTCGACAGGTTGTCAGGGTTAGATGGCAGGGTGAACGAGCTGGTGCTGTCGGGAGGTGGGCGACTGTGGGCCGCTTGCAAGGCCATAGGAGGTGGGTGGGGAAAGATTTTCTCTTCAGATGACGGCGGAGTGACCTGGGAGATGAAGAAGGACGGCGGTGAAACCGACTTTTCTTCTCTGAACACGATCAGTTTCTGGGACGAGCAATGGGGTTTTGCCGCGGGAGACCATGGGGCCTTCCTCAATACGAGTGATGGAGGGGAGAGTTGGTGGACCGAGGCTATACCCTTACCGTACAACATCAACGGTTCGACGGCTCTTGGTCCCTTTCATTATTTGATCGTCACAGATGCCGGTTATCTTTTCGAAAGCACCGATCGCGGTTTTAGCTGGTCCTCGACCAGTTTGAGTCCAGCGATGGCGCGCCTGACTGATATCGATTTTGTGGATGAGGTCCATGGCGTGATAGTCGGGTCAGGGGTGGTGTTTTATACTTCGGACGGAGGGACGACCTGGGACGAGACCGCCCATCCGGCAGAGCTGAGATGCGTGGAGATGATCGATTCGATAAACGTTGTCGCATCGGGAGGTGGTGGAGAGGTCTGGATCAGCGAAGACGGCGGCGCGTCCTGGGTTTCACTGGAGAACGGATGCATCGGTACTGAGCCTGTCTGGAGATTCTCTATGGACTCCGGTGGTGGAATGTGGACAGCAGGTGGTAACGAGATACTGAGAGTCGAGCCGGGATGGCCTGCTGTGGAAGATTGCAGGTCATACATCGTCGCCGATACTATTCGTGGTTCGAATATCGTTTTCCGAAAGGAGGGGATGAAAGAACCGGAGCACAGAGTCGTTCTGTGCGGGCACTATGATTCTATCAACAGGGAAACGGACCCTCTGGTCTGTGCTCCCGGCGCCGATGACAATGCCAGCGGGACCGCCTGTGTCCTCGAATGTGCCAGGATCCTGTCAGATGCCTGGCTAGACAGGACGGTCGAATTCGTCCTCTTCGATGGAGAAGAGCTGGGGCTCATCGGCAGTTCCGCTTTCGCCGCGGAGGCTGATACGCATGCGATTTATGACGCTCTGATAAATCTGGATATGGTCGGCAACGATTACGGCGGGACAGGGACCGCCCTTCTCGGAGCGGTCGAGGATTCGCAGGACTCTACGCTGGCCGGGATCCTTCTCCGCTGCTCAGAGGACTATACTCTGCAGTACACGCTTGACTGGTCTTACCGGATGACGCATAACCAGCCGACCAGTGACCAGCTTTCTTTCAAGGAAGTGGTGGACATGCCCGTGGCATGTATCATCGAAAGCGGATACAGGGATAATCCTCATTATCATAATTGTTCCGATCTTTTCGAATTCGTCAATATGGACTATATAGCAGATGTGGCGAGGACGGCTCTTTCGGCTGTGGCCGAACTGGCTGGATATGGACTGGCGCCCGCCGCCGACCTTGTCCTTCACCAGAACTATCCCAATCCGTTCTCCTCTTTTACAAGAGTCACCTTCGAGATCCCGCGTGAGATGGATGTAAGGTTATCCGTGCATGATGTCACGGGAAGGGAACTTGCTCTACTGATAAACGACCGTGTGGATGCTGACAGGTATCTGTACATCTGGAACGGAAGGAACGACGCCGGATCGGACCTTTCCAGCGGAGTCTATTTCATCAGACTGAAAGCTGGAGGCGAGACGAAATCGGTAAAAGCAGTAATCCTGCATTGATCAGGGACGACTGCTACCTGATTATAACACCGATCTTCAGCGTACTATCTCCATATCACCGAAGACCAGCGAGGGTTTCAGCCGAAGTATGCGGTCAGATCCGTCGCATTCAGGCGATCTGTAACTTCCATCTCTGACTTTGTTGCCGTCATAGGTAGTGATCGATCCGAACAGGGTGCTGCCGTCTATCTCGAAGGCGAGATTGGCGGGTACCCTTATCGAGATATCTCCGAAGACCGAGTGCAGGTCCAGCTGTCCATAACTTCCTATCCTTTTGATATCCTGAAGGTCGAGAGATATTTTTCCGAATACGCTGCTGATATTTCCTCCCGAAAACTCTTCGTTGTCGATCTTTACGCTGATGTCGCCGAATGCGCTCGAGTGCCTGATGAAAGGCGAAGACGTAGTGGTCGAAGTATCGCCGAATACCTGGAAGTCACCCTCGGTCTTTGTGTGTCTTCCTCTTTTTCTCAACAGATGGAATCCCCACCAGACCAGAAGAAGAGGGGATAGTTTCCAGAGAGAGTCACCCAGGTCGAAGATATTGAAATTGTTGATAATGAATAAAAACCCGATGATAATCAGGATTATCCCTATTCTTTTGTTACTTATTCCCTTTTTCATTCCTTACCTCCAGACTGCCATTCGTCATTTTCGGGCGGCCCGGTCTCTGATTTATTTCTCCTCATCAATAGCATGACACCGATCCCTACTACAAACAGGGGCCAGATATATTTAATGAAGTAAAAACTCTGCAGGAGGAAGATCATCCCGACGATCGTCAGTATGACGGCCGGCACCAGCAAACCCCGCTCTCTCTTGCCGAAGATGTACATCGCGAAAAATCCAAAGGCAGGACCAAGGATGAAAAAGGGCCACAGTCCTCCCATCCAGCTCCAGTCGTACCGGGCACTGAGGTTGAATATCATCCCGTAAGTCAGAAGTATCGTCCCCGGCATTATCAGGCCTTCCTTGCTTCGGTCGAATATAAAGCCCACCCAGAAGACAAGGCCGAGCAGAAGGACCATGTATGTCCACATGACCTCCCAGTCGAGATCGATTGTCCCGAAGTTGCTTAGTACCGCGATTAATCCGATGATGATCAGGATCAGTCCCGGTACGATCGATGGTTTTTTGTTCTTCCTGCTCATTTGGATACCTCCAGAATCTCGAAGGACCTTACGATGACATACTCATTATTGAAAAAACGTGTGCTGAGCCCGGTCGCTGCGAACACTTCCTGCTCAATGAGGATTCTCTCAGAATGGCCGGGTAGTTACAAGCTTAAAGCAGCAATGGAACTGACTATGTGGACTTGCAACCCGGCCTTTCTATTCTCAGCCTCCAGGTATTGATACGTACTGTCGGGCTGCTATGTTTCCATTTATTTGAAGGGAGGGGGAAGAGATCAATGGTACTCGTTGCCGCGTTTATCCCAGAATCCTTCGGTCAGGGTAAGATGGTCTTTTTCCCAGGCGATAAAGCCTTTTTCCTTAAGACGCGTTATAAGGCGGGAAAAAGTCTCTGGAATGGTTCCGATCGATGATGCGATGTCCTTTTTCGAGAGTTCTATCTTGTATTTTTCGTGGATCCCGTAATTTTCGGAAAGGAACATGAAAAATCTCGCTTCTACATCATAAGAGGTGAGGTAGAGGATCCGTTCGGCAAGGTATCGCTGTTTCTTCATCAGCATCGCGATGAAGCTGTTTCTAAATTCAGGTTTTTCGAGCATTCGCATGAGCATCCCCCGGGTCATACAGAAGATCGAGGAATCAGCTATGGCCTGCGCGTTCGTGGGATATCGGTTAGATTCAAAAAGGACGATCTCCGCGAAGTTCTCGGGGGGTTCGAGGAATTTTACCGTGATCTCTCTGCCATCGGCAGAGGTCTTGGTCAGCTTGATGCGGCCTTCGAGGAGTATGAACAGTTCGTCACCGGGCCGGCCCTCGAAGAAAATGAAGTCACCCTTTTCGAATTTCCTTATGACACCTGAATTCTCGATCTCGGCAAGGATTTCCTCATCAAGGCCCCTGAATATCTCCGCGTCTCTTATCCTCGAACTCATCTGCACGGTTAACCCTTTTATAAAAATAAAGTTACTTTTGTTAAAGAAAAGCGATATACTTGACCCAGGTCAAGGCAAAACTCCCATAGATAATATTAAATAGCATCATGATCTGTAATTGATTGCCGGGGTAATGCCTCGAAAGGAGAGAAGGATGGGAATGTTCTGTTTTCAGTGTCAGGAAACGGCAAAGAATGAAGGATGTATGGTAAGTGGTGTCTGTGGAAAAAAAGAATCTACAGCCAATCTTCAGGACCTGCTGGTCTATACGACAAAAGGATTATCGATCTACGCTCAGATAGCTGCGGAAAAAGGCGACAATATCACCGATATCGGCCGATACGTCGCTCATGCCCTCTTCGTCACAGTCACCAACACGAACTTTGACGATCCAGCCATCGAAGCAGTGATCAGGGAAGGCCTGGAGATGAAGCGCGGACTCGCCACGAAATATGGCGGCGAGATCAGCGGCACTCTTCACGATAGTGCTACCTGGGATCCGGCTCCCGGTGAGGACCTTCTTGAAAGAAGTAAAGAGGCGGGGGTCCTTGCCACCGAGAACGAGGACGCAAGGTCTCTCAGGGAACTTGCCATTTACGGACTCAAAGGCCTGGCGGCCTACTCTCATCATGCCCTCGTACTGGGTCATGAAAGCGACGAGATATACAAGTTTATCTTCAAGGCTCTCGTTTCTACGACGAAAGAGCTGCCCCTTGATGAGATGGTCGGTATGGTCATGGAAACAGGAAAGGTGGCCGTCGATACGATGGCTCTTCTGGACAAGGCCAACACGACCGCATACGGGTCTCCCGAGATCACAAAAGTCGATATCGGCACAGGCTCGAAGCCGGGGATCCTCGTATCGGGACATGACCTGAAGGATTTTGAGGAGCTTCTGCGTCAGACTGAAGGAAAAGGGATCGACATCTATACTCATGGCGAGATGCTTCCCGCTCACTATTATCCCGAATTCAAGAAGTATGATCATCTGGTCGGGAATTATGGTGGCTCCTGGTGGAAGCAGGCATCCGAGTTCGAGTCGTTCAATGGACCTATTCTGATGACGACAAACTGTATCATAACTGTAAAGGATTCATACAGGGACAGGATATTCACTACGGGTGCTGCCGGATACCCTGGCCTCACGCATATTGCTGACAGAGCAGAAGGTGGAGAGAAAGATTTCAGCGCGCTGATAGAGCTGGCCCTGAAGAGCGAGGCTCCCGTCGAGATCGAGACCGGTTCGATAACGGGCGGATTCGCCCACAACCAGGTTCTGGCCCTTGCTGACAAGGTCGTAGATGCAGTCAAAAGCGGTGCCATAAAGAGATTTGTAGTAATGGCCGGATGTGACGGACGGCAGAAGGGCAGGTCCTACTTCACAGACGTGGCCGAAGCACTTCCTTCGGACACCGTGATCCTGACGGCCGGTTGTGCCAAGTACCGCTACAACAAGCTGGAACTCGGCGACATCGGCGGTATACCCAGGGTCCTGGATGCCGGACAGTGTAACGACAGTTATTCTCTCGCCGTTATCGCTTTGAAACTCAAAGAGGTATTCGGTTTCGAGGATATCAACGAGTTGCCATTGTCGTTTGATATAGCATGGTACGAGCAGAAGGCCGTAACGGTCCTTCTCGCACTGCTCTACCTTGGATTCAAGGGGATCCGCCTTGGACCGACGCTTCCCGCATTCCTGTCCCCGGGCGTAGCGAAAGTCCTGGTAGACAACTTCGATATCAAGCCGATCGGTGATGTCGAGGGTGATATAGCCGCAATGATGGCCGGAAACTAAGAAAATATCCGGCAGATTGAATAAGGGCCCGGCACATGAATCTGTATCATGCGGCCGGGCCTTCCTTTATTTCAGAGAAATATGAATGTCGGGGAACTTCTTTACAGGAGGCGCGCAAACTATTAGATTGCGGGTTGTCGGGTCCCTGTATAGAGTGATCATGTTCTCTCAGGGGCCGGAAACATCATTTTAAGGAAAGGCTCTGGAACGGGGCAGGAGTGTCGATTGGTACGAATAAAGAATTTCAGCATTACAGCCCATATAGACCATGGCAAATCCACTCTGGCTGACAGGCTGATCCAGAATTCTCACCTGGTCGATGAGAGAAGATTCAAGAACCAGATGCTTGATACGATGGATATCGAGCGTGAGCGCGGGATAACGATCAAGAGCCAGACAGTATGCCTGCCGTACCGCAGCAGGTCGGGGGAGGATTTTATCCTGAACCTTATCGATACTCCGGGGCATGTCGATTTCTCATACGAGGTATCAAGGGCGCTTGCGTCATGTGAGGGAGTCCTTCTTCTTGTCGATGCCAGCCAGGGAGTGGAAGCCCAGACCATGGCCAATCTATATCTCGCGCTGGAACACGACTTGACCATCATTCCCGTTATCAACAAAATCGACCTTCCATCCGCCGACCCGGAGCGGGCGAAAGAGATGATCGAGGTGGAGCTGGGCCTCGATTCCGACAAGGCTATCCTGTGCAGCGCCAAGACGGGTTTTGGTGTGGAGGATGTCATGGAAGCTATTGTCGAGCAGATCCCTGACCCCTCAGGCGATCCGAATTTACCTCTTCGTGCCCTGATATTCGACGCGCAATACGATGCGTTTCGTGGAGCAGTCATCAGCTGCCGCGTAGTAGATGGATCGGTCAAAACTGGTGATACAATCAGACTGATGTCACTTGGGACGACACATAAGGTGGAGGAAGTAGGCGTCTTCAAGATCGATATGGAAAAGAGAAAGAGTCTGAGCGCTGGTGAGGTCGGATATATCATCGCCGGGATCAAGACGGTCAGTGATACAAGGATAGGTGATACGGTGGTCTTCGACGAGGATCCGATGCCTCCCGCTCTGGCCGGTTTCAAGGAAGTAAAGCCCGTAGTATTCTCTTCTATCTATCCGATTGATTCTGACGATAACGCGGCCCTGGCAGATGCTCTGGAAAAATATAAACTCAATGACGCGTCACTGACCTACCAGAGAGATTCATCAGCTGCTCTGGGGCACGGATTCAGGTGTGGATTCCTTGGGATGCTGCACCTCGAAGTGTTCCAGGAGAGACTGGACAGGGAATTCAACCAGGCAATAATCATGACTGCTCCGAGCGTGGAATACAAGTTCGTCCTCGCTAATGGAGAGGAAGTGGAAGTCGACAACCCCGAATACTATCCGGACCCGGCCATGATAGCGAAAGCCATGGAGCCATATATCAAGGCGACCATCATGATACCTGAAAAATACATGGGAGCCGTGATGCAGCTCTGTCTGGCCAGAAGGGGAGTCAACTCCCATTTTCATTATCCAACAGCCGGCAGGATAGAGGTCTTTTTCGAGATGCCGCTCGCCGAGGTCATCCATGATTTTTATGACAAGCTCAAGACGATCACTCAGGGATACGGATCGTTCGATTACGATCTTCTCGACTATCGGCAGGACGACCTGATCAAGGTCGATATCCTTGTTAACAGCGAGAGGGTAGACGCACTCTCGATTATTGTCCATAAGGAGAGAGCCAGGACAAAAGCGAAACTGATGTGTGACCGTCTCAGAGAAGAGATTCCGAGACATATGTTCAAGATCGCGATCCAGGCTGCCGTGGGGGGAAAGATAATAGCCAGATCGACGATATCGGCCATGCGAAAGGATGTCACCGCAAAATGTTACGGTGGTGATATCTCGAGAAAGAGAAAGCTCCTGGAGAAACAGGCCAAGGGCAAGAAACGAATGAAATCGGTCGGCAGAGTGATGATTCCCCAGGACGCCTTCGTGGCGGTCCTCAAGACCAATGAAGATTGATGGTTCGGCAGGCCTCTATATCCATATCCCTTTCTGTAAGACGAAATGTCCCTACTGTGATTTCTATTCGATAACATGCAACGATTCGCTGGCCGGTTATCCGGAGCTGTTGATCGGTGAGATGGAGATGTACAGGGATCGTTTCACTTCTTTTGACACGATCTACCTGGGTGGGGGCACCCCGTCTCTTATCGAGGGAGAGGCCCTGGCCGAAATACTCGAAAAAGTTCGATTGTCCTTTCACATACCGGAAACAGCCGAGATAACTATTGAAGTAAATCCGGATGACATCGAGATCTCTCTGCTGGATGCCTGGAATAGGGCAGGTGTGAACCGGATCAGCCTCGGTATACAGTCCTTCGATGATCGGCATCTGAAGTTTCTCGGGCGCAGGCATGATGGGTCATCCTCTGTCTCGGCCATCGAAATGGCATCAGGTGCCGGCTTCGAAAATCTCGGGATCGACCTGATATTCGGATTTCATGGGCAGACAATGGATGACTGGAGAGATGCGCTCGAAAGAGCGGCGGGGATGAGGCCCTCCCACATCTCCTGTTATCAGATGACGATCGAGCAGGGGACTTCGATGGGGCGGATGCTGAAAGAGGGTTCGATCATTTCTCCCGGCGAAGATATTCAGCATGACATGTTTGCCCTGGCCTCTGAATTCCTCAGATCTAGAGGATATCTGCATTATGAGGTCTCGAATTTTGCTCTTGGTGAAAAAAATATTTCAGGACACAATTCCAGATACTGGGACCATACTCCGTATCTCGGCCTGGGTCCCTCTGCACATTCTTTCGACGGGAGATCGAGATGGTGGAATCACCGTGATCTTGATCTCTATTCCAGCATGGTCCTGAATGGGGAATCTCCAGTAGAGGGGAAGGAGGATCTCTCGAAAGAACAGTTACGACTCGAGAGGATCTATTTTGGATTCCGGACACTTCGCGGTAACGACCTCGATGATATCCAGAGCGGAAAAGGGGGTAAAGAAGTGATGGAGAAGCTATTGGCCGGGGCCCTGGTCACCGTTGAGAATGGTAGAGTGATACCTACGACTCGCGGTATGCTTTTTGCCGACAGACTCCCGGTCTTGATTGTCTCAGGCACCCTTTGAACTCATCTTTCGGATCATGGAAGCATTCCAGGGGGCAGAATACTCCCGCGGCTTCTCCAGACATGACACTTACCTGAGTAGCACCATCTTGCGATTGATAGTCCCGGTGCCGGAAGTCAGCCTGTAGAAATAGACTCCCGAATTCACTTTCGAACCATCGTCCGCCAGGCCCTTCCATGACAGTGTATGATACCCTGCCGGGAAATATCCGCTGGCCAGCTTTCTGACGAGTCTTCCATTTACATCGAAGATATCGAGCGTGATCCTGCCTTCTGCTTCCAGTCCGAATTCTATCGTGGTCACGGGATTGAAGGGATTGGGGATGTTCTGTCCGAGAAATGGCATCAGGGGCGCTTCATCCGAGCCGGTCAGGTTGAGTTCCACATCGCAGAGGATCCAGTGGTCCGGATCGATCTCGACCGATGTTACCGGGTCGAAGGTAATGATTGCGAACGATTCCTGCGATTCGTCGATCCAGAGGATCGTATCGATGACCCCTGAGGTGGTAGTGATCCTCATGTCCACCGGCATCATATAGGGAATAGCCTGAGTCTGTGTTATCGCGCAGGAGAGATGAGTCTCTCCGCCCGCTTCGAATACATTCCAGGTGAGGGAATAGACAGGCCGGTCCTCCCGAGTCAGCCACTGGTCGAAGAACCATGACAGAGACGCGTCGTAATGGTCTTCGTATACCTGCCTCATGTCGTCGGTGTCGGCGTATGAGAATCTGTATCGGGAGTCTTCGAGATATGCCTGTGTCGCCGTGAAGAATGTGCCGTCTCCGAGGACATGTCTGAGCATGTGAAGTACCCACGCCCCCTTGTGATAGACGACAATGTTGAAATAATACCATGGGTCGTCATTATCAGGATCCCGCATCACCGGGCCGTCCCAGAGGTGAGGAGTATCTTTCGTCTCCATATAGCTTCGCAGTTTTACCGCACCCTCGATGTGTTCGAACCAGAGAGCTTCGCTGTAACTTGCCCAGCCCTCGTTGAGCCATATATTTACCCAGTCGCTGCATGTGACCATATCCCCGAACCACTGGTGTGCCAGTTCATGTACCCATATATAATCGTATTTATGCGAGCCGAGTGTGAGGGCTGCTCCATAGCTGGTGAGGGTCTGGTGTTCCATCCCTCCCCCGATGGCACAGTGAGCGATACCGTACTTTTCATCGACAAATGGGTATAGGCCGAATATAGACGAAAAGAAGTCCAGAACAGGGACCTGGATATTGAAATCCTCCGTGGCCTGAGCGATCTTGGACGGATAGACATAGTTTGTCACCATCATCGTCTCGCCCGGAGCGTATACCCACGGTTCTTCGAGGAGGACGTAATCGGAAGCCGTCACGCTGAAGAGATAATTTGCCATCGGGTAATTTTCTTTCCACTGAAAACGACGGTAAGGCGCCCCCCAATGGGTCGTATCGCTGACTCCGATAAACTCGCCGTTTGAGGTAGCTGTGAGAAGGGGATCTACCGCGAGCCTTATGTCGAACAGGGCCTTGTCGTCAGGATAGTCTTTGCAGGGGTACCATGTCCTTGCGCTCCAGGGCTCGCTGAGCGAATAGATCACCGGAGCCCCGTCGTACGATCTGAAGAATAGTCCGGGATGTGCCGCTCCTGCAGGATAGCCCTGATAATAGATATCGAGGCTGAATGGTTCGCCGGTGGCCAGAGGTCCCGGGAGTTCTATCTGGAGGATGCTTCCCCCGTTGACCCAGGACAGTTCGCCATATCCGGAAGCGGTGACCGACAGGATCTCAAGCACCGGGTCGGTGTCTATATCCATGGTCAGAAATCCATCCACGAGGCTTTCGAATTCTATCCCGATGCGCCCTTCGACTCTCTGAAGAATATGGTCTATTGCTATATCGATATCGTATCGGATGACATCATACTCCAGTTGGCTGGGAGTAGGATCGGGCATCATCAGCAACCCTCTCTCCATAGAGGCCGAGGCTCGTAAAAGATCCAACTGCTGGATGATATCTTCATGTATGATCTCGAACCGGTCCTGTGCTTCGGTGAGGGAGGGAGTCAGAACGGCCATCGACAGGAGAATGATTGCGAGGTTTCTCATCGTAGTAATTCCTTCCATGACTATAAGTTGCACTACAATGATAGCATATGACAGCTCTTCTGGCAAGGGAGCGCGTGATCACCCGTTCTCTGCTGATATCTCTTGCGTGCAAGGCTCTTCATCTGTAAAGTAATGGGAGACAGGAAAGTACGATGAAACAATACAAAGAGCATACATTCAAACCGGTTAAGATCATCCTTCCCGCTATTTTTGTAGTAGCGGCGGTAATCAGGGTCCTGTTCATAATTCAGCTCGAGAGATCCGATATCGGGGCGGTCCTGCCGCTGGATATGATGTTTTACCGGGAACTTGCCTCAAGGATATCTTCCGGGGCCGGTATTCCCGGAGGGGCGATCTCGTTCAACCCGCTTTATCCGGTTTTTCTCGCCGCTGTCTACAAGCTGTTCGGCGATGCGATGATATGGGTCAGGATATTGCAGTCGATCACAGGCCTCCTGACAATAGCACTCATATATGCGGCAGGGAGAAGGTTTGCTCTCAATATCGATGACCAGAGGATCGATCCGCGGATCACAGGACTGGTCGCTGCTTCCGTCTCGGCGCTGTATCCGCAATTCCTGCTGTACGAGGGCAGTCTTCTTGCTACAACTCTGGTGATCTTCATCTTTACAGCCTCATTCCTCCTGGCCCTGATCGTCGACAGGCCGATCGTCGATGGAAAGGTCCCCGTCATCGCCGGTCGAGAGGTCCCTCTCTGGATATGCTGTCTTCTGTTGGGACTGCTCATTGGCGCTGGAACGTTAGGAAGGCCGAATATTTTCCTTCTTCTCGTGCCCGCGATTCCTCTCTGGCTCTATTTCCGTTCAGGGAGGCGTGCAAGAGGGTTGATCACAGGAATAGTATGCCTGGCCGGAGTAGTCACGATGCTTCTACCTCCTGTCATCTATAACGCGTCTCAGACAGGGCAGTTCGTGCCTGTATCCACGCACGGAGGAATAAATTTCTATATTGGTAACAGGTCGGGGGCCACGGGCATATACAGCCCGCCTGAAGGAATGCGATCGGATATGAGGGGGCTGATCGAGGATGCCAGAGTGGTCGCCGAGAGAGAATCGGGAACGAGCTTGACCGATTCCGAAGCCTCTGACTACTGGATGGCCCGGGCCAGACAGTCTATATCCAGCGCCCCTGCCGCCTGGATGAGACTCCTCGGGAGGAAGCTGCTCCTTTTCTGGAACGGTACAGAAGTGTCCGACATAGTGGAGCTTTCGATATTCAAGCGGGAGTGTTCGACTCTCCATTCCGCCATAGTTCCTTTCAGCCTGATATCCGCGTTCGCCCTTCCAGGACTGATCCTTGTCTTTCTGTTGAGGAAAGGCAGGTGGGTGACCGGTATTTTTGCGGGCGCAGCCATAGCCTCTATCCTTCTCTTCTATATAAATGCCAGGTACCGTATACCTTCTGTTCCTGTCCTGATCGTTCTCGGTGCTGTCTTTCTGGTTTGGACCATCGGTACGCTGCGGGCGAGGGAATGGAAGAGGGGTGTGGTGGCAATCGCTTCTGTAGCCGCTGTTTTCCTCTTCATATCCAGTCGTGATCTGGTCTTTGTGGACAAGAGTGCCGCATATACTTTTCTTGGAAATCATTTCATGCAGAATGGAGAAATTGAAAAAGGGGAAAAGGCCTTTGCCGAAGCGTACAGACTCGCCCCGCGACTGGTGATGACCAATATTAATTACGGCAGGGTCCTGCTGCAAAAGGGAAAGCTGGAGGAATCCCGCTCGTTGTACGACCGGGCTTACAGGATACAACCTGATTTTCCCATGCTTGCCATCGAGTACGGTTCCCTTCTCGATCAGATGGGTATGAAGGAGGAGGCTGCAGCGATGTATCTGCGTGCCGTGGAACTGGGGCGCGACAGAGATACTCTGCTGGCCTGCCAGTTGCTTTCCCGTTCGGCTTACGAGGCGGGCAGGCTGGAAGAGTCGGCTTCCTGGATCAGAAAGGCACTCGAGATAGCGCCCGGGGACGAAAGGCTCAGGGGCCTTCTCCTGATGCTCGAACAGAAGGAACCTTAAATCGTTTTAACCTTGCCGGGATCTGCGGACAGTGATAAAGTCCCGTTCACGGGAACATCCCGGGAAGGGCTTCTGCGACAGGATCTGAATATGCTTGCCATCATATCTGTTATTCTCAGGCACAAGAAAACCGTTATCATCGTCACCCTGTCCGGCCTGGTCATCTCCGCAGTGATCAGTTTATTGATACCTCCGAAGTTTATTGCAAGAGGCGCCTTTCTTCCCACTGGGGTCGAAAAGGAACTTACCGGTGGTGGTGATTTCTTTTCGGGCCTCGGATCTATCGGCGAGACCTACGCGACTTTCGCCAGGGTAAAAAGGAATTATGTCATTGAATATATCGTCAGAAGCCGGAAGATGTGCGACCTCATCTCGAAGCGGTTTGACCTGGAATCGATCTACCGGGTCGACGGAGCTGCCCGGGCGCACAAAAAACTGAGCGAACATACAGGGATGATCATACTGAACGAAGGCGTCCTCATAATCTCGTTCGAGGATTCGGACCCGGTCAGGGCAAGGGACATTGTTTCGGCGTATTTTGAGTTTATAGACAAGCTTCTTATGGAATTTGCGATGGAAAATGCCAAGTCGAAACGTGATTTTCTCGAAGCTGAAAAAGCCAGGCGGGAGAAGATGATCGAGGACATGGACGACAGGCTCGCCCGGTTTATGAAGGAGCGCGGTGTCTTCGAAGTGCAGCAGCAGGCCAGGGCCGCATACAGGGTCATAGCGGGACTCGCCGCCCGTGAAACAATGATAGAAATAGAAAAGACGATGCTCGAGATGACGATGAAGGAGACAAACCCGGAACTGGAAAGACTGGAACTCGAACTTGACGCGGTTAGAGCGAGAGTCTCTGATCTTGTCGAGGGTGACGGTGGCGGAGAGCTTTTCCCGCCTCTTGACGAACTTCAGAATGTCTCATCGGAGTATCTTGGCATGATGAGTGAAAGGATCGTACATGAATTTGCCCTCGCATTCGTAAATCTCAAGCTGGAGGATGCCAGGATTGCCGAGGACAGCGATGTTAGTGTTATCAGGATAATCGATCCACCGGTTGTGCCCGAACTGAGGTCGTGGCCGAAGAGAAAGCAGATCGTAATTGTCGGGACAGCGGCGGCCTTTTTCTGGATATGTTTCATATTGTTACTGAGACAGCAGATAAAGGCCGGACGATTCTCCGACACGAAAGATGAATCCGGGGCGGACGCCTCTGTTCCGGATCCCCTGTAATGGGAGAGGGAAAAGTTGAGATTCGAGATCTTCGGTGAACCGGTTCATAAGGTCAGGCTGGCTCTTGCACTCTTTGTATTGACCGTATTCGCCGCCGCCGTAATTATTTTGATGCCGCGTGGGCTGGTCAGGCTCGCTTTTGTCGGTATCTTCACTCTTCCGATCCTGATCCTGTTTTTCGACCACCCGGAGTGGACGCTCTACGTCCTTCTCGGCCTGTTGTTTTCCAACATCTTTATCTTTTTTCATTTTCCACTCGTGCGCATGGCGGCCCTGTTTCTAATATCTTCCTGGGGCCTGTCCGTGTTAATGGGAAGGAGGATCGTCATTCATGACAGGAGGATGTTTTTCCTCACTACAGCTTTCCTCATCCTATCCTTTCAGTCGATGATCTTCGCGAGGAATATCGCCAGTTCTATTAATCGTATGGACAATTTTCTGACTACTCTCGTCACTCTTTTTTTAATCATACAATTCTCGAGGTCCAGGAACGAATTCTTCAAAGTATTGTTCGTGATATCCCTTGGCTGTCTGGTAAGTAATTTTCTGCCTTTTCTGGTGCCCCCTCCTGAGAAGTACGCAGACCTGTCATTAATATGGGGTCAGGCGGTATTGAGGTATGAAGGATATCTCAGGGAACCGAATATGTTTGCGTTTTCCCTGACCTTTCTTATCCCGATCCTGTTCATCCTTTTTGCCAGGCTAAAAAGGCCGTGGTTCGCGAGACCGGTTGTCGCTGTCGCGACGGTAGGAACGATATTCGTAATGGCGCTGAGTTTTTCAAGAGGAGCGTTCGTCGCTCTGGCAGCCATGTTCCTTACGCTCCTTATCGTGGAACGCCGTAACAGATCGATTCTGTTTGCCGGGCTGGCCATGATAGTGGCTGGAGCGCTGTTGGCTCCGGCAGCATACTGGGAACGGATAGCGTCTCTCGTGGAAATCGGGAATAGTATGACTGAGGACACCGCTATCATTTCGCGGATATATACAATGAAGATCGCCCTCATCCTTGGGATCAGGAACCCTTTGTTTGGGGTCGGATTAGAGAATTTTCTGTTTCATGCCTCAAGGTTCACCTCGTTCGGAAATTTTGTGCATAACAGCATCCTGCAGGTCTTTTCTGATCTGGGGATTCCAGCGCTCATCGTCTATTTCTGGATAATGATCTACAACCTGAGAGTGACCAGGGGGTTGATGAATCTCGGGGGAGATCCTGAAGCTGCCCAGATAGGAAGATTGTTGTTCGTGCAGCAGGTAGGGGTGCTTATAAATTCGATGTTCATCCCTGTGTCCCACCACATGATCCTCTGGTTGACGATGTTACTTCCCACGATGGCCTGGTACGCATGTACAGGGAGACAATTCACTCCTCTGAAAAAATCGCTGCATCAAAGAAATTAACGGTCTGAGCGGGAGTCAGAGTAAACGAGGCTGAAACTGTTAAGGGAACCATCGAGATCAAGGCTAGAACTGGTAGCTGAGCGATAGTCTGGTCTGCCTGCCAAACGCGTCTTCAGGGTCAAAAGTGAATGAGAGGGCTATATCTGTGGCCGCCAGGCTTGTGAGAAGTCCGAAACTCGTTATCGTCCGGGAATAATTTACCAGTCTCGCATCGATACCGCCAAGGATTGACAAGGTGCCTTCGACGATCACTATCTCGGAACCGAGAAGGACCCTGTTCATTTCTCCGGCTTTCGTTACTATGTCTCCCTCGACCGATACGCGACCGAAAAGGTCTTCCAGTGACAGTGCGAGATTGATCGAAGAGTCAAGCTCTTCATCGATCTCCGGATAATGTATAATGCTGCTGGTATTCCTGGCGACCAGTCCGAACCATAAGTTGCGATACAGTCGAGTCGTCCATCCGAAATCATATGCCATCCCCCAG
This sequence comes from Candidatus Latescibacterota bacterium, assembly GCA_019038625.1. Taxonomy (NCBI): domain Bacteria; kingdom Pseudomonadati; phylum Candidatus Latescibacterota; species Candidatus Latescibacterota bacterium. The sequence continues at coordinate 61,729 of JAHOYU010000110.1, forward strand.
GAATCGGCATCGTCAAGATCGGTCCAGCTTCTCATGAATCTGACGGTAGCTCCGATGCTGTTGAAATGATTAAGGCTGAATGCCATCGAGAATCCGGCCGTTCCTTCGTTCCAGGCCGATCCACCAGCCAGTTTCAACCCCAGATGGGATATCGAAACGGCGGCAGCCAGCCTTTTGACCTCTATTGTTCCATCGGGCGACGTTCTGGTGTCCATGAAGCCGGTACCGACTGTTATAATGCTGTAAAGGTTGTCAAGGCCGGGGACCGGCCTCGTCACACCTGCTGTCAATCTCGTCGAGCGAAGGAAAACCAGATTGGCGGGATTGTAATATGCTGCCCCGTCGTCCCTGGCGAGAAGGGTGGCAGCTCCGCCGAGCGCTTCACCCCGAGCGTCCCAACCCATCGGGAGAAATGTTCCGCCTCGGGAGCCCTCGGTCGCCGATACCATAACTGAAAACAATGGCACCAGGACAGCTGCGATAATGAATGAAGTTATTTTTCTTTTACAGGTCATCACAGTTATTTCACCACTGCTATAAAGTTCTTCTCTATCGTTTTGGATTCTCCGGAATGTATCGTCAATAACATAAGATATGCACCGTTTCTTACGGTCTCACCGTCGTCGTTGAGCAAGTCCCACTCGATCTCGTAAGTCGAGGATATGGACCAGTCTCTGATCGTCCTGACCTTTTCGCCTCCGAGATCGTATATATCGATCCCGACTCCGCTGGCCGCAGACCCGGTCACTATCTGGAATATATCAGGGCCACGGAAGACCTCGGGATAGGATATCCCCGTCCCGACAGAGTATGTTACCTCAAGGATCTTCGAACTCCCGCTTTCATTGCCTGCTACATCTCTGGCGATGACCCAGATCCTGTTCTGTCCGATGCCCAGTTCTACAGTGGGGGGCATAAAATATATAATAGTCGTGTCGGAGGGCGTATTTTCGTATGAACTGAAAATGACCAGGCTGTCTACGTCTTCATCAAACTCCAGTTCCAACTCTATCTGAGAAGTCAGTACCGTCCCCGGCCTGTTCAATATCAGGGGTGATGCCGGCGAAGTCCTGTCCAGAGTGAATGTGAGGGACAAATAACTGAGCTGATTGTAATTGTCACTGCATTTTACATTCAATGTATATTGATTCTCGAATCGCGACACAGTCCCGTTTACTGTGTCGGGGACATCGAATCTCCAGTAAAGGGTGTCTGCCTGGTACCATGAACTGTCCGGGGCCATGTAATCACTCTCGTAATAAACGTCTTCCGTGTCATTCTGTCCCCAGGCCAGTATAAGGGATCCGATTTGTATTCCAGCGGAGTCCCGGCAGTAACCTGTTATTTCGAGTGGTACGGTCCTGGTCTCAGCTTCGATCCCGGTAAGGATGATGATCTCGGGGGATTCTGTGTCTATCTCGACCGCGCCCGAAGCTGTGGCCTTATTTCCTGCTACATCTGTGATATCGATCCCAATCGACTGGAGACCTGGAAGAGTGGAAACGGGCGGCAGCCATTCGTAAAGATATTCGCCGTCAGCTGTCACTTCGAGAGCAGTAGTCCACAAAGTTTCCTCTGGATCGGTGATCGTTATAGATGTTGCCGAACCTGTCTCAAACGAGGAGACAGTATAATAGATCGATACGGTCGAGGAGTCCGTGGGGAATCCGGGAGAAAAGACTCCCGGCTCGATCCTGTCAATATTCACCGAAGGCGGAGTAAGGTCGACAACTATCGTCCTCTGCTGGTACTCCCCAGTGCCTCCGCTGTATTCGTAGAGTCGCAACAGATACTCGCCCTCCGGCAGCAGTACGCCCTCATGGTCACGGCCGTCCCAGACGGCGGAATACTGTCCCGCAGCCAATCCAGTTTCCAGGTAGACGGTATCCAGCACTTCCGTCATCGCCAGGTTCTCGATCGTGACCAGGAGGGTGTCGACCCCGCCTGCGAGTATCAGAGACGCGATCATTGAATCCTTCACTCCGTCGTCGTTTGGTGATATCGAGGGAAAGTTGATGATCAGAGTTACCTGACCAGCTTCCGCCGGAGCAGAGAAAGCCGGGAGGATCAGGAACAGGACCAGTATGTTTATAATCCACAGGCGCAAGAAACACTTCCCTTGGTTAAATCTTCAAACACCTCTGTATTATATGTGTCATCTTCCCGGCCAGTCAACATCTAAACTATGATCAGGACTCCGGTAATAAAACAAGTTGCAAGTTGCAGGAACCGTATTCCTGTGATAGGATCAAAGGGGTCCAATGTAAAATCTGTACGGAAAGAGAGTGTGATCTGCCGTTGTTCCGGTTCTGCCTGGAGGTGATCAGCAATTTCTTCGTCGAAGGGTAAGAAGGCCGGAAAGAAGAGTCAGAATTCTTCTCAGGATGGTATTTCATCAGCCCTTGCCGCCGGGTACCTGATTTTTCTTCTCATCCATTTGATTCCCCTCATGTCGGCGAGCCAGACCTTATGGGGAATCGATCAATGGAGATATATTCCTGCCCCGTTTCTGTTCATACTGATCGTCTTCGGGGTCCTTCCCCTGATTCCATCGGTTCGGAGTACTCTTGCAGGCATGGTGTCGAAAGCCGTCCGGCCTGAAAAGAGAGAAACGACCCTTCGGGGACGTGCGATCCCTGTCCTCCTGGCAATTGTTTCCGTTGCTCTGATCTTCTGGTTGTTCCGGCAGAAGACTCATTTCCTCGGCGATGGTTATCTCTGGATAAAGTTTCTCGAGTCCGGAGATTTCAGCAGGTATTGGGATCTGACAGCTCTTTGCCTGATATATAATGGTATTCACCGTTTTCTCAACATCATATATCCCTTCGGCGATGTTGGTATGCCAGTTGTCGCCACAGGGATCAGTATCTCCTCCGGCCTGATCTTCCTGATATTCGCCTGGAAGAGCGCCAGGGTTCTTTTCACATCGATCAACAAAACTCTCTTTATCTTTCTGGCTGTCCTGTCGTCTGGTTCGATCATGCTCTTTTTCGGATATATCGAAGCCTATCCTCCGGTAGCGCTGGCCGCGATGATATATATTTATTATGGTCTTCTCTTTCTTCGCGGGCGTACCAGTCTGCTAGCCCCTGCTGCGGCCCTCCTGCTCGCCCTCCTGCTGCATCCCTCGATGGCCGCTCTTTTTCCCGGCCTTTTGATCCTGTGCTATCTGAATAGGGGGAAAAGACCCGGCTGGAGAAGATATTTCCTGGTCCTCACAACGTCGGCAGCCGGGTGTTTTATCCTACTCTACATATTCCAGCAGTCAGGTATTTTCCCGGGTTTTTTCAACGAGAGTTTTTTGCCTCTTTTCGATGGGAGTCATCTCAACAGGGTCCCATACCCGGTTCTGTCAAAGGGAAGTGCGGCCGACCTTCTGGGCGAGATCTTGCTGGTCTGCCCGGTCGTCGTTCTTGTGTCTGCCGTATTTTTCCGGAAGGGGAAGATGGAGGAAAAGGGTAGATCTGGCAGGAAGGGCAAATCGGGCGCAGAGGATCGATCAGGCACTGATGGACCGTCTGCCGAGATCCTGTTTCTATTGACTGTTTCGGTATTTTTTGTACTCGAGTTCATGGTGACAAATAAATTGATCGGGGCAAGCAGGGACTGGGATATTTTTGCCTCGATGGCCCTGCCGATGTCGATGATGACTGCATTGCTTCTTCTTCATTATTTCAGAGACAGAGTTGCCGAGCTTATCGTCTTCACATTCTTCATCATGATCCTTCATACAGCAACCTGGATAGGTATCAACGCCTCGGAAGAGGCCTCCCTCGACCGTTTTTCAGATCTGATCGAAAACTACAGCTGGAGCGATTACGCACGGGGCTACGCGAACGACGAGCTGGCCACCTTTTATCTCGACAGGGGAGATGAATCGCGGGCGCTGGATTTTTCGAGAAAGTCGATAAAGGCCGATCCTGGGAATATCAGGTATCTGTATAACGCAGCGACAAGACATATGATCTGCAACAGGCATGATGAGACGATCAGGCTCTACAGGAGAGTCCTGGAGAAGAATCCCGATTATCTGGAAGCAAGGCTCAATCTCGGTACTCTTTTCTTCAACCTGGACAGGCTGGATGAGGCAGGTAGCGAGTTTTTGGATGCGATCCGGCTGGATTCGACATCGGCGATCGGACACGAGAAACTTGCGCATATCTGCCTTCGAAAGGGTATTTTTGGCCGTGCTGTGGGTCATTTCGAGAAATACCTGTCGATCGAACCTGAAGATGTCGATGTACGTTTCGAGTTGGCGATGCTTCTCGACCGTCTCGACGATTCCGATGGGGCGCTTCGGCAGCTAAACCGGGTCCTTCAATTGCGCAGGGATGACGTCAGTGTCATGAACAACATCGGGGTCATCCACTGCAAGAGGAGAGAGTACTCCGACGCTGTCCTGATCTTCGACAAGGCGCTTCAGCTCAACCCCGACCAACCATCGATCCACGGGAACCTCGCCAGGGTCCATTATCTTGAGGGCTATTATGAGATGGCATGGGAACATGTCTTTAAGGCGGAAAGGCTCGGCGGAGTCGTTCCGCCCGACCTTCTCTCCAGTCTTGAGGCAGTTATGGATCGTCCTGCAAACTGACAATGACCGTTAAGTTTTTCCCTTACAACTCTCTTCTTGCTTGAGGTGGGGGCATGTCTTATAGTGCATCCGGTTGTCAGATCTGGATCATTTGTGGTCCAGAACTTTTGGGTTGACCGAATTGGAGGTTGAACTTGGCTCTGGATATGACGTTCCAGATCGTTGGAGGGTTGGGTTTCTTTCTTTTTGGCATCAAGGTCATGTCGGAGGGACTCAGAAGGGTCTCGAGTGACAAGCTCAAGAACATCCTGAATCTACTTACCCGTAACCGGATACTGGCCCTTTTTGTAGGGACTGGCGTCACGGCCCTTATCCAGAGCAGCAGTGCGATGACAGTCATGGTCGTGGGATTCGCTAACGCTGGCCTTCTTACTCTCAAACAAGCTATCCCGGTAGTACTGGGAGCGAATATTGGAACCACCTTTACAGCCTGGCTGGTCAGTTTCCTGGCTGTCTTCAAGATAACTCACTATGCTCTCCCCGCAGTGGGCCTCGGTTTCTTCATGATGCTGATGGAGAAAAAGCCCGGCGTAAAACAATGGGGCGAGGTCCTTTTCGGGTTCGGCGTATTGTTTGTCGGAATCGGGTTCATGAAGGATGCCTTCGAACCACTTGAGAGCAGCCAGCATGTGATGGACGTCATGGTCAATTTCAGCAAGTATCCGATTCTCGGAGTCCTGGTGGGAACTGTGATAACGATGATCCTCCAGAGTAGCTCCGCAACGATCGCCCTCGTTCAGCTCCTTGCTTTCAAGGGGCTTATAGATTTCCCATCGACTATTCCCATCATCCTCGGGGACAACATCGGGACGACGATTACCGCCCAGATAGCGACAATAGGAGGGACTACCGCTGCCAAGCGGGTAGCCTGGGCTCACACGCTTTTCAATGTCTTCGGAACATTATATATGCTGGTATTCCTCTATCTGAGACTATACGGCCGTTTTATCGAGAATCTCGTGCCGGGGCCGCTCACCAGTAGTAATGTCATGCTTCACATAGCCCTTTCCCATTCAATATTCAATGTGTTCAACGCGGTACTATTCCTTCCCTTTGTCGTCTGGCTCCAGAAGGTGGTCGAGAAACTGGTCAAACCGAAAGGTGATGTCGTCAGCGTTGAACCTCAGTTCCTTGAAAAGAATCTACTGGAGACTCCCGTGCTGGCTCTCCAGCAGGGCAGAAGAGAGATAATCAGGATGCTCTCGCTCGCGCGTTCGGCCTTCAAGAATGCTTATGAGATGTTTGTGGACGGAAAGATGGAACTTGGCAAAAAGGTGAACAGGAGGGAAGAAGCAGTAGACAATCTCCAGGCGGAGATCACTCGTTACCTCATCAGTATCTCGATGGAGAACCTCGAACAGGAGGAAGCGGAAAAGATTCCCGTGTTCATCCACTCGGTGAACGATATTGAGCGTATTGCGGATCATGCGGAGAATGTCGCGGAGCTTGCTCAAAGAAAATTCGAGCAGAAACTTCAGTTGACTGATAAGGCCAGCAGCGAACTGGAAAAGATGGTCGAACTCACGATGGGAATGCTCGATGATGTGGCAAAGGGCCTCGAAACCAACGACATGAAATATGCCAAGAGAGCTCTTAAGAAGGAAGACCAGATCAACCACCTGCAGGTCAATTACAGGAACAGCCATGTCAAAAGGCTCAATGAGGGCAGCTGTGATATATATGCCGGACTGATCTTCCTCGACTGCGTAGATTACATGGAGAAGATCGGTGATCATCTGGCCAACATAGCCCAGGGGCTGCTCGGAGGATTCCGCTGGGATGATCAACGGGGATGATCAGGGTAGACTTTCGGTAGTCGATTTTTTCTCTGCCTGAAACTTTTCCCATACCCTGTCCAGTATATCCTGGGGCGCCGGAGCATTTGGGTTCAGTTCCACACTTCTGACAAGATGTCTGTATGCGTCTTCATAGTTCCCGCGGGCTTCCTGGACGATTCCCATATTGAAGTGCAGTTTCGGGGACATATCGTTGTCGCGGAGAGCTCCGTCCAGGATTGTCCACGCTTCCTCGAAATCTCCCTCGTCCATAAAGACATTCGCAAGGTTGTTCTTTGCGACCCAGTTGCGCGGCAGCATACTGAGAACTCTGTAATAGTTCTGTTTCGCCTCTTCGAACATCTTGTCCTGATGGAATTTGGCTCCCTGATTCAGGATTGCCGACGCAAGGCTCCTGATGTTCTGTTCCCTTCGGGGTTCGAGTGAAAGAACCTTGTTGTAGGCGGTTATCGCCACACCGAATTCTCCCGCCCTGTTCGCGGCGAAACCGAGCCTGTTCCAGTAATGGATGCTGGAAGAATCGTAAGAGGTGAGAATATTGAATTCGTTTATTGCGTCGCTGAACCACCTTTTCTCTATGTAGGCTTCGCCCAGCTCTTCTCTGTAGCTCACGTTTTCCGGTTCGATCCTGAGAGATCTGATGAAATACGAGATCGCGTCGACGTAATCTTCGTTTTTCATATCTGCTTTCCCAAGGTAGAACCATGTGACCGCGTCATCCCCAGCTTTTTCCACCGATGTTTCCAGCCAGGTCGCGGCTGCCTCGTAGTCTTCCTTTTCGTACGCCCTGATCCCGGTGATCTTTTCGGCCTGTCCGGGAGCGAGAGGAAGGGAGGCGAGGCGGGCTACCCCTCTGTCCTGAGAGCTGGATACGATTACAAGCGCTGCAGAATGAATCGATCCCAGGACCACGAGTAACAGGATCGACGAGGCGAATATTTTTATCGTTGCCGAACGCCTGTGGATACTGAAAAGAGCCAGAACGGTGAAAGCAGGCCCCGTTACTGCTATCGCGTCCCACCCGAGGCCGCTCTCGATCCTGTGAGAAAGGATAAGGATCATTACCAGGGCAGAGATGACGAGAGCAGAAAGAAATCTTTCGACAGTCTCTGTTTCCCTTTTTCCCTTATTCTTTTTCAGTCCAGGGACGAAAACTATCAGCGAAGCGATACTCGCGGGACCTATGAGGAGCAGGGCGTTGCCCCAGTCCCCAAACATTCTTCCGGTCGTGCCGGTCGAGATCGAGGCCACCGCACTGGAACATGAGGACAAGATGAACCGCATCGGGGAGATGCCACCTGGAATCGTCCGTATAATGATCTCGATGGCTACTGCCGACAGGACAAGTATAATTGCAGAGACAAGGGCCTCTTTACGGCTTGAACTTCTTCGAAAGGCGATTATCATCAATGCCGCGAGTCCGACCACAAGATAGGCAGCCGATAGATGAGAGGCTACCGCAAGGATGAATAGCGAGACAGGGATGAACAGAGTCGATCTGCCCTCTATGAACCGTATTGAAGTTATAATAAAAAGAGTAGAAAATATAATGGCTGGCGGGATCAGGCCGCTTCCTCCGAAAAAGACGACGATAAAACCACTCGAGATCACAAATAGTGTAGACAGGATCATTGTTCGCTCAGGTGTCAGCCGGGCCGGGTCATTTTCTCCATCGATCGGAGATCCATTGATATTGTCGGTGTCATTGGGCCCCCTCCCTTTCGTCATCGCGAGAGCGGCAGCTTTCGCGCACGGGATGAATAAAAGCCCCGACAGGATACTGACGAGGCCGGTCACCATTCGAGGAGTCCAGAAGAACAGGGGGTTGAACAGTCTGAAGACGGCTTGATTAACAGCTGTGGCCAATGGGGCCCCCGGGCTCACCCACCTGCCGCTTCCGACGAGAGCCGCAGCCTCATTCAGTTCCCCCCACAAAAGGTGACCCTGCCTCAGGAGGAATATCGATCCGAATATCGCCAGATAGAATATAATCCGGGCCCATAGAGGATGTTTTTTTTCAGTGGTGAACAGTCTCAGTACCCTGTTCCGCGTTCCGGGGATCAGAAGAAGTAGAGAGAGGCCGATAATGATGAAACCAGCAGTGAATGACGCGTCGTGCCAGGCGCTGATTCCCCACAGTGCCGAAGGGAACAAGGCAGACGAAACGAGAATAAGGCAGATCATAATGATGAAAAATATCTTTATAAAACCGGTCATTTGTCCCTGCCTTTCATCCTCACGGCATTCCTGTCAAGTTCGCCCTCGCTGGACGCGATAATCACAGCTGCCGATGCGTCTCCGGTTATATTCACTGACGATCGGCACATGTCGATGAGCCTGTCCACACCAAGGATGAGTGCTATCCCTTCGAGGGGGATACCGATCGTATCGAGAACCATGGCGAGAGTGATCACACCGATTCCGGGCACTCCGGCTGCGCCTATCGACGCCAGGGTCGCCATCAGTACTATGGTCAACTGGTCACCGAAGGTCAGCGGGATGCCGTAGATCTGTGCGATGAAGACTGCGGCCACTCCCTGATAGAGCGCCGTGCCGTCCATGTTTATCGTAGCCCCGAGGGGAAGGACGAAGCTCGATACTTCATCGGAGACTCCAAGGTTTTTTTCGGCGCATTCCATCGTCACCGGCAGGGTAGCGTTGCTCGATGAGGTAGAGAATGCGATCAGCTGGGCCGGGCGGATACCTTTGAAGAAATCGACCGGTCCCATTCCCGAGAATAACTTCACCGCGGCCGAATACACGAAAATGCCATGGATGGCCAGTCCCGAGATGACGACTAGTGAATAACCCAGAAGGGAGAGCAGGATATCCATTCCGAACTTTCCAACTACCGCCGCGATAAGGGCCATTACTCCAAGAGGAGCGAGTTTCATCACCAGATGGACCATCTGGATCATTCCCTCGCTGACCGCATCGAAGAACTCGATCACAGGTCTCCCCTTATTTCCAGGGATGAGCGTGACCGCCACTCCGAACAGCAGAGCGAAGAATATGATCTGAAGCATGTTCGCTTCGGCGAGACTTTCTATCGGGTTTTGCGGTATGATCCGAGTCAGGGTCTCGACTACACCCGGTTTATCCATCGCTATCTCTATTTTATCCGCAGCCTCCGCCTGATAAGATGACATGAGGCGTTCCCTGGTCGATTCGTCGATCGATCTTCCAGGCGCGATAAGGTTGCCGAGGATCAAACCTATTGTTATCGCTATGGCTGTTGTACACAGGTAATATCCTATGGTCTTCAGTCCTATTCTGCCCAGTTTTCTGATATCGCCGAGGCTTGCCGTTCCAACGAATAGAGAGGAGAATACCAGTGGTACTACTATCATCCTTATCAAACGGATAAACAGTTTGCCGATGGGCTCGATCTTTTCAGCATGAGGTCCTAATAACAGGCCGAGCGGGATACCGGCGACCAGGCCGATAAGGATCTTCGTATGAAGCTTTGTGTTCATAAAGGCTTTGAAGAGCTTCATTCTTTTCCTCTTTCCTCTGATCGGTCTCCGCAGGTCACGGCCGGACCAAAATGACTTGAAATCCCCTTTAATGTAAGACAATATAGCTATGATTAAAACAACTTTCCGGTACACGGAGTACGGAGCCTGCCCCGGCCCGCCGCCCCGCCCGTGTCGGTCAACTGATGAGGATGTGACATATGGGATCCACAAGATCGTCGGTATTGAATGTTCTGGCAATGCTGCTGGCCCTCTCGATGGCATCCTCGGGATGTTCTTCAGGTGAGGAAGTCTATGAAAAACATCGTCTGTCGATGGTCAGGGAGCAGATCAAATCCAGGGGAATAGCTGACGAGGCTGTCCTGGAGGCGATGAGAGGAGTCTCCAGGCATTTCTTCGTTCCGAGAGAGTACATGAGCATGGCTTATATAGACAGCCCGCTTCCAATCGGGGAAGAACAGACGATCTCCCAGCCCTATATCGTGGCTCTCATGACAGAGTCTCTCGGACCGGGACAGGGAGACAGGATCCTCGAGATCGGGACCGGGTCCGGATACCAGGCGGCTGTACTGGCCTGCATAGTAGATTCAGTTTTTACGATAGAGATCATTCCGAGCCTTGCTGCTGGTGCCGAAGCGCTTCTCGACAGTCTCGGATATGATAATGTAATGGTAAGGACGGGCGATGGTTATTACGGATGGCCCGAGAAAGGGCCGTTTGATGGAATTATCGTCACGGCCGCGGCGCCACATCTTCCCGGGGAACTGACTTCCCAGCTGAAAACAGGTGGCAGGCTGGTCATCCCGATCGGAAGTTTCCCTCAGAAACTGCTTGTTTATGTCAAGAGGCCGGAAGGCCTTGAGCTGGTCTCGTCGACATCGGTACGCTTTGTGCCGATGACTGGCAGGATCAGGGAAAGAGGAAATGATGATACGGAGTAGGATGTTCGTATTGGCCGGGATGTCCCTGATGCTGGCGGCTTTTACCATGGTCACCGGGGGATGCGCTACGACAGGTATCAATGCAGGGCAGATGAACCTCATATCGTCGGCTGAAGAAGTAAAGATGGGGCAGGATCTGTCTCTGGAAGTCGAAAAGGAATTCGAGGTCTACCAGGATTCAGAAGTGGCTGCATATATCGACCGGGTAGGTCAGCGACTGGCCAGGGTCAGCGACCGCCCCGATATCCGGTATAGTTTCAAGGTCATCAGGAAAGACGAGATGAACGCTTTCGCATTGCCGGGGGGATATATATACATATATACCGGGCTTCTTTCCGAACTCGATGACGAGGCCCAGCTGGCCGGAGTCCTGGCTCACGAGATCGGACACGTTACGGCCAGACACTCTACCGAGAGGCTTTCCACCATGTACGGGTATCAGATCCTGGCCGATCTGATCCTTGGCGAAAACCCGAATATGTGGGCGGAAATGGTTGTGAATATCTTCTCGACGGGAGGATTCCTCGCTTATAGTAGAAAGAACGAATACGAAGCCGATAAACTGGGTGTATGGTACTCCAGTTCCGCGGGGTACGATCCATCTGGAGTATCAGAACTTCTCGGCAAACTTCAATCGATGCATGAACGGGAGCCCGGGAAACTCGAAGAACTGCTCTCAACACACCCGCCGACGTCAGACAGGATCGATCAGGTCGGTCTGATCATCGGGACTTTTCCTGCCGGCAAAGGTGAAAGAAATCGGTCTGATTACGAGGCTATGAAGAAAAGACTCCCCTGAGCTGCAGAACTTCGCTGTTGTTTAGACAGTGTGGGGTGAGGCTACCCGATCTCACAGAGAAGGGTATTTTATCCCGAAACGGCGGCTGTAGTACAACCTGGTAAGAAGGACGATCGTAACCAGGAATGGCAGGTAGAAAGGAAAGAAAAATACGGCTGTCAATGAGAAGACAACCGTGGACACTATCGCGGGCAGCAGTATCCTGGTCTGGTCCGGTTTTCTTTTCCCTGCCCTGATCATGATGGCCATCAATGGCAGCGACAATAATGTGGCATAGAGAGCAGGTCTGTTCCCGACCCGCATGCAAGCTATCGAAGCACCCGCCATGAGAACTGTGGCCAGGATCATTCCCTTTCGCCTGCCGAGCGCCACTCCACTTGTCATCAGGCCCGAATCCCTGTCTCCGCCTATATCTGCCAGGGCTGTCACCATGTGAACGGAAGAGACAGCCAGGATGTATGGTAGCAGTACGATGTAACCATCCAGAGAAGCGCCGCTCGCGGTCCATCCAGCCAGAGTGTTGACTATTCCGCTTCCAATCGCGTTGGATGCGATATCCAGGACAGGCCGCCTCTTGAGGCGGACCGGTTCGACAGAGTAGAGGATCCCGAGAACCATACTGATCAGGAGGATGATCAGGAACCGTCCAGGGAGCAGGAAGATTCCGATAGCAATGGATGCGGCAGCAAGCAGGGAAGCTTCGATCCATGCTCCCTTTATCGTGATGATTCCATGAGAGAGAAGAAACAACTTGTTGTTCGCACGGTCCGCTTCACGGTCGGTGATCTGGTTCACTATATAGGCCGCGCCCAGCATAAGCGTAAAGGCTGTCATGCCGAAAAACAGTGACAGGGGATCTGTGGGGATGCCGGAGATGTTCTGGCCGTGCCACGCTCCGAGGAGGTAGAAAGTCCATACGGGTACGAGGATCATCGGGCGAAGCAGAAAGACGTAGTCCAGCGGCCGCGCACTGCCTGGAGGAGGTAAAGGAGGTCGGTCTATTCCTTTATCCATTTTACCATGTGACGTTTGACCTTCCGCGTGGAGGTCTTGGGAAGTTCCTGATCCCTGATCTGGAAATCCAGGATCCGTTTGTAATCGGGAAGATCGGCAAAGATCTTTTTTACTTCAGTTCCGATGAACTCTCTGATGGTTTCGTCAGTCAATTTTCCGGAGAGTTCCGGCACGGATCCGACCGCATCGTAATTGGGGACGACGATCGCCCCGGGCCTCGTGTTGCCTTTGCGGTCCTCGACGGGGATAACGATGTTTTCAAGAATATACGGACTGCGATTGAGCATCGCTTCGAGTTCGTCGGGGTAGATGTTCTTGCCGCCGGCAGTGACGATCAGGCTCTTTATCCGGCCGACTATCGTAACATAACCTTCATCGTCCACACGGCCCAGATCGCCTGTGTACAGGTATCCACCTCGCAGGACTGCCTGTGTGGCTTCCGGATTTTTATAGTACTCTTTCATCACGTTTGCACCCTTGACCAGTATCTCACCGATACCGTCAGCGTCAGGCATGTCTATCTTCATCTCAATTCCTGGCAGAGGTGGTCCGATCGACCCTCTTTTCGGCTTTTCAATCGGATTGATCGCGCAGACCGGTGATGTCTCTGTCAGACCGTAGCCCTGGAGTACCGGGATCCCGGCATCGAAGAACGCGTTTTCCACATCGGAACGCAGGGCCGCTCCGCCAGAGGCGCAGAACCTGATCTTCTCCAATCCTGCCGACACGAGTTTTTTCGCCGTCTCTGTCTTTTCCATTTTCTTTCCGACAAGTTTTCCCAGCCCGTATACTACGCCGAGGAAGATCTTCCTGAAAATTCCCATACCTTTCTTTTTGCCACTTTTCAGAGGGACGAGCATGGGGGCGAGGTGTTCGAACAGAAGGGGTACGGCGACGAGTATAGTGACGCCTTCCTGCATTACATCTTTCAGGATCAGGTCAGGTCTTTTCGATCGGGCGAAGACGATGGACGACCCGCACATGACTGGCACAAGGAAGACGCACATGCTGGAAAAGGTATGGTGAAGCGGCAGCATGCAGAGAAAAATATCGTCTTTGCTGATAGGAAGCCTGCTCATGAGCGATTCGATGTTCGCCACGAGGTTGCTGTGAAGGAGGACCGCAGCCTTCGAATTGCCCGTCGTTCCGGATGTGTAGCATATAGCTGCTATATCTTCCGGCCTGACTTCGGTCTTTGCGCTGAAAAAGGCAGCGTCTCCATTGTTGATTATCTCTTTGCCGGCAGCCATGATCTCTGTCACCGTCATCGTCTCGATCGTAGAATCCTGTTCGCCGAGAACAATTATCTCGACATCCTTGAACCCGGTTCCCTTGACCAGATCGTGGTAGATTCCCGGAGAAACGACCAGGAATTTTGCCATGGAATGCAGAAGTACATGTTTAAGCTCATTTTCACGAAGATTAGTATCGAGTGGGACGACTACCGCGCCGCAAGATGTGATGGCTGCATACATGACCACCCATTCGGGACTGTTGCCGGCCATCAGAGCGACTCGGTCACCCCTTTCGAGGCCTTTGGACATCAGGCCGGAACCGAGGAACGAGATCAGCTTGCCGAACTCCTGATATGAGATCGACTGATATCCCCACGAATGACGCTTTTTCATGGCTATGGAAGCGCTGTAGTTTTCTATGGCGAAATCGTAAATATTCGAAAGTGTTCGAATGCCTGATTCGGCAAAGGTCCCCGGTCTGACAGTTTCCATTCGGCCCGGCATCTTGCTACCCCCTGCATCCATCCGGTCAAGTTATTGTTACCCACACGCCAATAATCTACCATGCTGATAATACAGCGGCAACGTTTTTCGGACTGTTATTTCCCGGTCTCGATTTTCTGCCAGTGCTGGTTTCTGGAAGGAAGCCCCCTGGTATTTCTGGAAGAGCGGCGGGTGGTCTTTTTGATGGTTCCCTTGAATTCGAGTAGCTTTCTGCCAATTTTCGCGTGCAGGGTCTGAATGGGATCCTTGGCTCTGCGGCATTCGTATAGCGCGTTCGTGTATTCTCTGGGGAAGTGGCGCATCATCTCAAAGATGAAATCATGCGAGTCGAAGTTATCGCTGATATTTTCCAGTATCGATTCGAAAACCCTGTCCCTGAACAGTTCCATCAGACTCTCCCGTCTGTTCGGGATGCGGCAGTTGTCGGAGCATTCCCTACCATTTTTCCCTGTGAACTCTTTCTTCCTCGTATTGCGTTCTTGGTTCTTTTATTTCTCCCGGGTGTCCTATAGCGATGAGGCTCAGAATCCCGATCTCACCGGGGATATTCAGGACCTTCTTTATCGCGGCAACCCGATCTTCTCTTGGATGGCAGCCCAGCCATACCGAGCCCAGTCCCGATCCAGCAGCCGCGACCAGGATATTCTCGGTGGCGGCCGAACAGTCCTGTATCCAGTAATCCGGGGAGATTGTCATATCTCCGCAGACGAGTATTGCAGCGGTAGCTTCAAACAGCATCTTCCCGTATGGATGTGCTTCGGCGAGAAGGTCGAGAGTCTTTCTCTCCGTGATTGCCACAAAGTGCCACGGTTTGAGATTCCTTCCGGAAGGGGCGGCCATTCCCGCCTCGAGAAGTATCTTCATTTGGGCGGTATCGACTTCTTTATTCACAAATTTTCGGATGCTCCTTCTTGCGAAGATATTGTCTGTCGACATCACGTTCCTTTCCCTGTCATTCATTTCCTATTATAGATCCCCTGATCGATTCGTAGAGCCTGTTACCCAGGATTCTTTTGATCAGGGAGAGGGTCCTGTACCTGACCAATGCTGAACAGGGGGGATTCCCCGAGATCACCCGTGATACCCATTCGTCGCTGCTTGTCGCGGTCACGGCGAATCTTCCCGCGGGAACTCCTTCAGTCAGTTCAATGTTCCCGGAAGGTTCGGAGCTGAAGATCCATCTGTAGCCCGCCTTCAGGGCAGCCATGGTGACGCGTCTGTCGATCCGTCCACCCGGGGCGGAGAAGGATGTGACATCCTCCCCGATGATCGATTCGAGGCTCTCTTTCGATCCGGTCAGTTCTGCCGTGAGTTCGTCGTCGGTAAGGTCTGTCATGAACCGGTGTGAAATTCCATGTGAACCTATCATCATTCCCGAATCGTGAAGCTGTTTTATTTGTTCCCTGGTGAGATAATGATCTTTTCCGGTCCAGTCGGTGGTGATAAAGAAGATCGCGCTGAGGCCTGATTCCGAGAGGATTGGCAGGGCCAGGGAATATCCGGAACGGTGACCGTCGTCGAATGTCAATATGACATCACCTCTGGTGGACGAAGAGAGACTGTCTCCGGGGAGGGTTACCCGGGCGCCACTTTTCTCGATCAGGGTCATATGCAGACGAAAGCGTGATTCGTCGACGACATAGACAAGTTCTCCACTTTCCTGGAGACCGCACGGCATATCGGGTGATTCGAGAGCGTGATACATCAGGACCGAGGCGCGTGAATCGTGTTTCACCAGATATCCTCCTTGCCCGGTCGGATAAACCTCAGGAAGGCCAGGAGGGCGAAATAGTTCAGTGAGAAGAAAGCCCTTGATACAGAAGCGATCTTTCCTGCCAGCGGAACGGATGAGAGTCTCTTCTCGAACAGGGGAAAGATAGCGAGCGCCACAGTTGCCAGGAAGAAGATGATATACGGGCCTTCACCGGTCATGACAGCGCTGAGAGACATCATTATGAGGAAAAAGGGCACGAGGAGCCGCATGAACTTGTGGCTGATGAACTGGAAGAATATCGGGTTCTTTCCAGGCATGAGAAGTTCCGGCATCAGCTGTATCAGCTGATAGTTTCCAAGCAGGGTCCTTACTTTCCTTCTCTTTTCCTGAGCGAGGTCTTTCGAGACGGTATCCCATGCTACGGCCCTGCTCTCGAAGACTGTCCGGTAGCCTTTCAACACGACCCTCATCGGCACCAGGACGTCGTCGAGGATCACTGGCTCGGGCAGCGCTTCGACCAGATTCCTTCTTGCCGCGTAAATTCCCCCCGTGGCTCCGGCGACCGAGTGAATCCTGCTCTCAGTCTTTCTGATCCATTTTTCATAATTCCAGTACATTCCCATTTCGGTGCTGATCTCTGTGTCGCCGTCTTTTTTGAACACCAGTTCGCCACTCACCGCGCCGACACGAGGATCGCTGAAGTTCGCGATGAGTTCCAATATCGCGCGGGATTCGAACTCCTGTCTGGCATCGGTAAAGACGACGATCTCGCCTGTCGCCCTTTCAAGGCCAGCGTTGAGGGCCGCTGGTTTTCCCCTGTTTTTGGCGTGGGTGACAAGCAGTATCGCGGGGTTCTCGGAATTTCCCGGGATACCGGCACTCAGATATTCCTTTACTATAGTTTCGGTGGAATCGTTTGAACCGTCGGAGATGACGATGATCTCCATCTTTCCTGCCGGGTAATCCTGGGACAGAAGGTTGTCGAGCCTTTTCTGAATATTTGCCTCTTCGTTCCTGGCTGCTATAACAACAGAGATCGAAGGCGGATCTTCGGGCGTTATCCTGTGTACCTTTACTTGAAAGAATCTGGCCAGCAGGAACAGGATGAACGGGTATCCTGCATATGTGTAGGTTATGAAGAGAAAAGATATCCAGAATGCTGTTTTAGGCAATTTGTCATTTCCTTCCGGCGACTGTCCTCTGCCTGAGCGACTCGTAGATCAGTATGGAAGCGGATACCGATACGTTGAGAGAATCGGCGATACCTCTCATTGGGAGCCTGATAAGATGATCGGCCGAATCGATATACTCACGAGAGGTGCCCTGATCTTCGCTGCCTACGATGATAGCGCAGTGAGATGACAGGTCGGCCTCGTGATAAAGCTGTTTAGCTGCCGGTGTCGCGACGATCATCCTTATTTCCCGTTCCTTCAGCCACCGCATGGCCTCGCTTGAAGTAGAGACCGCTGAATCAATATTAAATACGGTTCCAAGGCTGGCCCTGATCACATTGGGATTATACAGGTCCGTCCCTTTCCCGGTCACTATTATTCCGTTTACTCCTGCTCCATCCGCCGATCTGAATACTGCTCCGAGATTCCCTGGTTTTTCAACTCCGTCGACTACAAGATAGAGAGCGGCCTGATGTGTGGTGAATGATGAAAGAGATTCTTCAGGTTTTTTGAAGACCGCGATGATGCCTTCAGTACTGCTTCTGTATGCCAGTTTTCCATAGACTGCGGGGCTGACTTCGAAAAGGACCGATCCCTTCGACATAAGATTTCCGGCGATGTTTTCTGCCACTGGTCCGTCCGATACAGTGGGGCAGATGAAGGCTTCAACAGGATTCATGCCCGCTTCCAGCGCCCTGTCCACTTCCCTCGTACCCTCGACAATTATCAGGCCGAGCCTGTCACGGTCCCGTTTTTTCTGAAGTGATATGGCAGCCCTGACCCGTGGATTTCGGGTGCTGTTGATCAATGGCCTGTCAGTCCTGTTCATCTGGAGCCATTTCTGGCAGGGGGGGAATAGTCCTACCGGCGAAAATATACAGATACCCTGTGAAAATCGCCCAGATCACCGTATGGAGTCCAAGCGTAGTCCATGGTCAGGGTACCCATGATATCGATACCGCCGCCGGCAGTCAATCCGTTATCTTCGCGTTCGTTCTCACCACAGTATCCGACTCGCAGGCATATGAGGTCTCTCAGACTCAACTCAGCGCCGATCGAGGGGTAGGCGTCACAATGTTTCGGCATTACCATGTCGGCCGCAAAGGCAAGTCCCGCGACACCAGGCACCAGTGTCTTATGGTAAGCTCCACCGATCCGGACTGCCATGGGGAGTTCTTCTTCGTGGGAGATAAACTTGATGGACGGCCCGATATTCTGGAGCGAAGCTCCCAATGAAAGACCGACGAGAGGAAGTCTGAAGACTACACCGGCATCGAACCCGATCCCGCTGGCCGTCCAGTCGGCGATCCTCTCCTGAAAATACTTTATGCTGACTCCAGCGCCCAGGTTCGAGATCGGAGTCACGCAGATTCCAAGAATACCCTGGAAATTGTTGTTCTTGAGCATCCCGGTCGCAGAGCCCATCACGTCATAACCCTGAACTTCGGGTGTGGACATGTATGTCAGTCCCGCTCCTACACTGATCATGGAAGCCGGCCGCCAGGCAAGTGTGATGTTGTCGTAATAGGTATCCAGCACCCATTGGCTGTGGAACAGGCCGATGCCTGTGTTGTCAGCATCTGCCAGCAGGCCCGGGTTTACGAGCCATCCGAAGTGATCTCCTTCTATAGCCGCGCCCGTCTCACCCATAGCGATCGATTTCGGGCCGACTGGGAGTCTCAAGTACAGGGCTCCAGTCGTTCCCGGCCCATCAGCAGCGAAAATGACTGAGGAAAATAGAAACGAGACCAAAATGGAGACAGCTATTCCTGTTAGTTTTTGAGGGGGAAAATTTTGACAGCCACCCTTATACATCACTACCATTCCCTCTGATTACACGTATACTGTGGTTTTTTTGCCGTACAGGCAATGCTTTTTTTTAATTTATTGATTCCCAATGATTTCCCATCGTTTCTCCAAAGTCCTATTCCTGTTTTTCATGTCGGCTGATATGAATTTTCGCAAGGCTCATGCCATAAAATCATCCGACTGGCCGGAGTTCTATCTTTTGCTTGAATTACATGGGGTTTAGGGGAATACTTATTGCTTGTCCGGCTTTGGACATGTTTTTGAAAGGATCCCACATGATATTTACCGACCTGTACGGTCCGATATACAGAAATCTCGTCTTTCCTTTCTATGATTCGGTGCTGAGGCGAAGGACGACCTGGAGTCATTACAGGAAGATCTCACCCCTGCCCTGGGCACCCGCGGACGAACTGGAGAAGATGAGGAAGGAAAGGCTCAATCGGCTGCTTGAGTATTGTGGGACACGTGTGCCGTTCTACAGGAATCTCTTCAGAGAAAAGGGACTGGATCTTTCAAGGGGGATAGAGGATATAAGGATCCTGGCCGATAAGGGGATAACGGTGACCAAGGAAGACCTCCGTGAGAAGCCGGACGAATTTATCTCCGATGATTACAGGAAAGAGGATCTCGTACAAAATTGGACGAGCGGGTCGACGGGAGTCCCTACCGATCTTTACAAGACTATGGATACGTGGTGTATGAGAATGGCCATCAAGATGAGGTCGGAAGACTGGATCGGGAAGAGACCGGGTACTCCTTCCGCGATGATCTGGGGGCAGAAGGCGCATCTCGGTCCCATGGCCAGGATAAAACAGCAGCTTTACTGGAATTTTCAGAATTACCGGTTTCTACCCTCCATCGACTTGAAGGAAAACGTACTGACTGGATATATCAGCAAGATCAAGCGTTATGGTGCGAAGTATATCGAGTCTTATGTCTATCCGGTCTATCTCATGGCGGAGATCATTGAGAAGAAAGGCATCGAGCCACCCAGGCTCGACGGGATCGTTACGGGAGCGGAAAGGTTAATCGATTTCCAGAAGGAAAAGATCGAGTCGGTGTTCGGTTGTCCGGTATACAATCGGTACGGAACCAGCGAGCTTACGAACATCTCCTGTGAATGCGAACAACATAACGGGCAGCATATCAACATCGATACTCTCTGGGTCGAGACAGTCAACGACGACGACGATCCTGTCCTGAACGAGGAGGGAGAGGTCATAGTCACTGATCTTATGAACTACGCCATGCCTCTTATACGTTATCGGACCGACGACATAGCGGTGATGAGCGACAGAAGATGCGATTGTGGAAGGACATTCCCGATGTTCGAGACTGTTCTGGGAAAAGAGCTCCAGAACATCAAGGCTCCGGATGGGCACGAATGGCACTGGAAGATCCTCCAGTGGAACCTCTACGGAGTAGAGGGGGTATTCCGGTACCAGTTCGTGGAAAGGGCTGATGACCATTTCGAGATCAGGATCATACCCACCGGAGAGGTCGGCCTCGAAGAGATCCGGGAGAAGATCCTGAAGTCTTTTTCGGAAATGACCTCACACGGCGTATTGCTGACAGTGGAGTTCGTAGAGGATATCCCGCTGGGAGGCAGAAGTAAGATGAATTTCTTTATTTCTGAAAAGGAAGGGCAGGCGTGAAGGTCGTCCACGCGTTGAGAAGCCTCGAGTTCGGCGGCGCTGAAAAGCTCGTCATCGAGCTGGCATCGTGTCAGGTACGGTCGGGTGATATCGATGTGGGACTTGCCTGTATCAACCCGGGCGGAGCTCTCGAGGCCGAGGCGATATCACGGGACCTTCCCGTGAGTGTCACCGGGCTGGGACCTATCCGTTACCTTTCCGGAATCTCGAGGATGAGAAAGTATCTTCTCACTGCTCGTCCCGATCTGGTACATACCCATAATTTTCTTGCTCACACGCACACCGCGCCGGCGGCAAGGATGCTCGGCATCCCGATCATCCATACGAAACACGGCAGGGCCGTGACTTCGATGAGCTGGTCGCCCGCGCTCAGGAGATATATCTATTCGCTGGCCCACGCTGTAGTAGTAGTCTCGAAGGAGACAGGGGAGATATTTGCGAGAAGAAGCGGAGTCAGGAATTCGAAGATCAGGGTCATACATAACGGGATCGACCTGGATAGATACAGAAACATCAGTGTGGACAGACAGTCCCTTCCGGGGCTGGAAAAGATAGATAAAGAGGATTTGTTGTTCGGCGCTGTATCGAGGCTAGACCCTGTAAAGGATCACACGACCATGTTGCGCGCGTTTGCTGAAGTCGCGGCTAGTCGCGGCGACTGCTACTTTCTCATAGTGGGAGATGGCCCCGAGCGCGGGAATATAGAGACGCTGATAAAGGAGCTTTCGATAGAGGACAGGGTGATCATGACCGGATTCACAAATGAGGTCCCCCTCTATGTGTCTGCCATGGATATGTATCTTCAGCCTTCCCTCGAGGAGGGGTTATCGCTTACCTTGCTTGAGGCAGCCGCGTCGGGAGTGCCGGCGGTCGTTACTCCCGTGGGTGGAAACCCGGAAGTCATCACAGGCGGACTCTCGGGCAGTTTCGTGGATGTGGGGGACTACCATGGACTGGCCACGATAATGGAAAGTTTTATGGAGGATCCTGCTCCATTTACGACGATGGCGCGAAGGGCCGGGGAGTCGGTAGAAGCAGAGTTTTCCCTGGCCAGCATGGAAGCTGGCTACAGGACACTTTATCTGGAGGCTATGGGAAGAGAGGAGACCCTCTGATGGGAAGGATCTTTGCTGCAGCTTCATGGCGCAGCAGAAAGGGACGGTCGTTCCGCGCCGACACGATTGTGGAATCGATGGCCGCGGGAGCGGGTGGAACCGGCGGAGGGATGAACATCATCACAGTGAGCGACGACGGAGTCGCTGCAGCGGGACTTATCCCGGGGGGCAGGAATTTTATCTCGGGAGTCTCCCAGGAAGACCATGGAAGGGCGATAATATCTTTTCTTGGCGCGATGCCCGGCCTCGACGACCTCTTCCAGGATGAGGGGCTTGATATACGTAAAGACACAGGTGCGAATCTGATCGTCCTGTACAGAAAATACAATGAGGCTTTTCTGGAAAAGCTGCCCGGCATGTTCTGTCTGGCAATCTACGATGGAGACAGGCACGAGCTTCTCGTCGCGGGAGACAGGAACGGGTATTTCCCGGTCTATTACGTAAATACTCCGGAGGGGGTCGCATTCTCGTCGCTGATAGAGCCGCTGACTTCCCTCAATATTCGCAAGGGGATAGACAGGTCCTCGGCTGTCGAGTATCTTTTCTTTGACGCTCTTTACGGCAGCAGGACTTTCTATTCCGACATCCTGTTGATTCCCCACGGTGGATGGCTGAAGGCCGACACTGCCGCGGGAACGATCACCTCCGACACATATTTCAGCTATGAGGGACTCTTCGATATTTCAAAGTATAACGAGAACAGGAATATAGATGCACCTTCCATCCTTACGGAAAAGATGAGAGAGAGTGTCGGGCGGATAGTCGGCAGCAGGGACGAGAACGATTTTGGCCTGATGTGTGGTGGTGGGGTCGACTGCAGTTATATAGGAGGGATCCTCAGGGGTGACAAGCCCGGGATCCCGATGTTCTGCACTTCGGTCGTCGATGGGGACGTCTCGGAAGAAGATATGGGCAGGGAGACATCGGAAAGGCTGGGAAGCGATTTCCGCGCCGGTTACCTGCCGCAGAGGAAATACTATCCGCTTCTCCTGAAGAGTATCCTCGATTTCGGCCAGCCGATCGCCCATCCGAATCTTGCAAGGTTTTACATAATCGCGGAGCTCACTGCTTCCGCGGGCAGGTCCGAGCAGATCCTCGGTGTGGCGAGCGATCTTC
Organism: Candidatus Latescibacterota bacterium; assembly: GCA_019038625.1. Taxonomy (NCBI): domain Bacteria; kingdom Pseudomonadati; phylum Candidatus Latescibacterota; species Candidatus Latescibacterota bacterium. The sequence continues at coordinate 84,669 of JAHOYU010000110.1, forward strand.
TGTTTGGTGGTCAGGCAAATGTCAGATCGTTCTACAAGTACCTCAGGCTTTCGAAACTCGTTTCATTTCTTCCCGCCAAGCTCCGTCGCCTGATGGTCATCGCCGCCGGGCGGCAGGATACGGCCAATCTGGAACTGAGGCTCAGAAACCCCCTGCATGTATTGGCCTCGGCAGGGATGGGTAATCTCGAGAGAGCATCGGCCAGGAGCAGTATCCTGGAAGCGGTGTCCGGTATCGCGGATAAAAATGAGCGTGCGGTGAAGATGTTGATGATCGAGAATCTCTGTGACTATCAGCAGCACCTTCTGAACAGGCGTTACGCTATGAGTGCCGGCCAGGGAATCGGGTTGTGGTTTCCCTTCCTCGACATGGAAGTTGTGAAGTTCGCCATAAATCTTCCTGTGCGCCATTGTATCGACTGGAAAACGTCGAAGAAGGTGGTCCGGAAAGCGGCTGCTCCGTACCTGGGAGGTGGGCTGGCCTCACGGGCAAAGTGGGGGGGAGACATACCGGTCGACAGGTGGATAGCGCCACTGTCCTGGCTGTTGAAGGGCGGATTCCTGCAGCAGCAGCTCGATTTCGATCCGGTCAGACTGGCTCCGCTCCTCAGCAGTCAGCGAAAGCTGCTATGGAACATGCTCGACATCGAGTTATGGGGCCGCCTTTGTCTGTTCGGTCAGGACCCCGAGGATATTCTGACCTCCATAAGAAAGAACGGACTCGAATGTGATTCTTACGAGTCCGTCCTGAAGTAATACCTGGTCTATCGAGTCTTCCAGATGTCTTGATTCATCCAGATCTATCGAGCCTTCTATTTATCTATCGTGCCCCCCTCTGGTACCGGTGTCGGCAGAGGGTCCTCGCCGAGACTCACGGCAGCAAAGATGACTCCGTCTCCATCGCTGTTTATCTGGAATCCCTGTCCCAGCGGACTGGTAGAGACGGTGACTATAGCCGTTCCTCCGTCAGCCGAGCTGTACATGTAATAGGTAGTATTCGGAGTCATATTCATCATGTAAATACGGGCCGCTCCGCTGTAGCGGTTATATGTGAGAGTGAAGCTTTCGTCATCGATCACGTCACCTTCCGCATCGCTGCTGAACGAAACGAGGTAGTCGACCGGGTCGAGCGAACTCTGGAACGCCGAAGCGACCACCGAAGGTGTATTAGAGGCGACAGGAGACGAGTTCATCGTTCCCCCTGGAGTCGTCACCTTCAACAGGTGGAGAAATGTATTGGTCGTTGTGACCTCGGGATCTCTCACCTGGAGAAGCGGAAGCCCGTCTGTCGTAGTCGAAAAAGTCGCGTCGGGTGGCCAGGCCGTATGTACAAGCAGATCCTGGCTGCCGTTCGATGTCCTGTAGTCAGAGCCCGACATCGTCGGTGGATTGATCAGGTAGACCTGGAATGCTTTCTCGGTGCTTGAGCTGAAAGTGGTGCCCCTGTCCATTACCACGAGAGTCTTTTCTTTCTTGAGGAGGAGGAACTCGCGTTCCTTGTGTGCCACAGTGTTGTTCCTGTACTCGGGCTGCGCGAGGTACGGGCCGCTCATATCTCCCGCATAGTACAGATAATCCGGGTTGTTGGAGATATGTTCGATGCTGGAGGCTCCCCAGTACAGTTTCCTGTCTTCCGGGAGTGCTATTGAGAGCACGTTGTGATGGTAGTCCTGGTAGGCTTCCCTGTAGTTGAGGACGCTCGCCTTGTCGGGGGCAAGGTGTCCGTCGTCATAGATGACGAAGTTGCCCAGCCCGTTATGAGCGTGGTCCGTATTAAGAAGGCCGATGCGAAGCGATATCCAGCAGTCGTCCTCACCCCAGCCTTCGCGCCAGACCAGGATCTGCGAACCGTCCGAATGGTACATGTCGGGGAGGACGCTCCTGTAATCGATATCTTCCAGCTGGTCATCGTACCAGATGAATTCATTATACAATTTGTAGTCTGAGGTCGTGTTGGAGGAATAGTTATTCAGCCAGTACTGGCCGTATCCCTTTTCATCTCCTTCGGCCAGGGCCGTCGCGAGTACTACCGGCACTCTTATCTTGTCGTCGATCGTCATCGTCCCGGCGCCGTCTCCCTCGGAGATGAGGGTGCGGCCGTCGGGATGGGTGGAATATATATGGAACTTGACCACCTCTCCGGGAAAATCGAATTCCGGATAGGCTTCTGAGTCTTCTGCCTTGCGTATGGCAAGTACCATTGAGAATATGAAATCGTGGTTCACGCTTCCGTACGATGTGCCTTCGTTCCACATACCGCCGCTGGCCCTGCCCGTGTAGTTGTCACTGACCGGCCAGGGAACGTCCTCGCCGTTCGTATACTTGATACCCTCGCCAAGCATCATCTTTGCCTCGGCGATATACCCGGCAGCGGTCGACCTGTGTCCGTAGATCGCGTACCCCGCGGTGAGGATGGCCCAGGCATGTCCGTAGTAGTAATTATTCGAGGCGTCCCGCCATGCCCAGGGGGCAGAATCGATTATATAACCGGCCCAGTAGTCGAGCTGGTCTATAAGTCTGTTCCTCTGTGTATCTGACATCGCGTCGTAACACCAGTCGAGCACGAACGCGGTCGCCGGCACGAGGTATCTGTCGGTGTAAAAGTTGTCGAATCCAGGCCAGTCGTCGACAGTCCTGCTGGTGTACGGGTGGTCAAACCCGTATTCGATGATATCTACCGCACGGCTGGAGTAGGCGGTGTTACCGGTCAGCTGATACATCAGCGCGTAGTTGGTTGCCTTGAGCATGCCGATACCCCTGCTGTCGACATACCCGTCGAGGGGTGAATCGATATTGGTGTCACACCAGGCTCTCAGTCGTCCGGCGTTGTACGTGCCTCTGTTGTACCGTTCGACCAGTTCATCTACCGTGGCCGGTGTCAGCCAGATGCGTGGATGGTCCTGGCTGATCTGCGCGGCCAGGTCGGGACCGAACAGGGTAAATAAAAGATTTATCATCAGGACCGACATGCCCAGTCGTATTATAGTCCTTCTCATTCGACACCATCCTCCAGATCGCAGTTTATTGCAATATTCGGTACTCTATCAGTATTCTTCCCTTTTTTTCCGTTTTCGTCCATCGAAATCAACATGCAAGAATTGTTACAATTATCAAAATATGGGACAATCGGCTCGAAACAGGGGAAAATCACGCATCCCGTCAGATTCCCTCTCGTTTCAGGAGATGTAAGATGGTTTCTCCATGCTTCTTATAGGTGAAGCTGGAAATAGTGAGTTTTTTTAACCTTTTTCCCGCTTCCGGCCAGTTCTGCCTGTCAGCGATCATTGCGGCCACAGTATTTTTGAGCGATTCGGCCGATTTTGTCTCAAAAAGATACATCTCCTGGATACTTCCGATGACAGATTCTACAGGCTCCTGGGCTGGGGCGAGGATCGGTTTTCCATAGGCCATGTACTCAAAAAGCTTTATCGGGGACCGATACTCGTTCGTGTGAGGTATCACACCGACATCCATGGCGTCAATGTAATCTCCTATTTTATTGTTAGTTACAGCCCCAGGGAATATCATTCTGTCTTCGAATCCCATCGATCGCCCGATTTCCTCGAGATTCTCCCTGCCGGGCCCGTCCCCGACCAGCAGAAGTACAACCTTGTCGTAATCCTTTGCCGCTTCTATAAATATGGGCAGGAACCACTCCAGGGCATGCCAGGTCTTTACATGGAGAAAGAAGCCGATGAAACCGAAAACGATCTTGTCCTCTATCCCGAGTTCCTTTCTTATCCGGATGCCGTCGACCGGGTTGGCAAAGAAATCCTCATCCACTCCGTTTGGGATAACGTGGATCTTTTCCCTGTCGATATCGGGGTATTGTTCCAGAATCTTTTCTTTCAGGAATGTTGAGACGACGGAAATGACGGTCGCGTTTCTGAAGAGGGAATGTTCGCATCTTCTCGCGAGCCCGGAGAGGTGATTGCCCCTGACCCTTTCGAACCCCGCGATCTCATTTACTTCGACGACGAGTGGGACCCCGAATTTTTTTGCGGCCGCGCCCGAAGCCCATGAGAAGAAAAAATGTCTCTCATATATAAAGTCGTATTTCTCATGTTTCATAGCGGCACAGAAACGCCGGTGCGCCCAGAAGTTGTAGCAGTATTCCATGAAGGCGAAAACGGGGCCGGGTATAAACGGGATTATCAACTCGACAGCCGATTTCCTTCTCTTCCTGTCATAAGGGTTGTCGCCGGCCCTGACGGTTGGGTCTCCTTCACCAAGTGGCCAGATGAAATCCACGCCATAACCCAGGCTTCGGAATGCCTTGACCAGACCGCGGACATGAATGCCTTCGGAACCGGAGCCCTGGGTCCTCAGGTGGTAGAGCACTTTTCTGCTTTTGCCAATTTCCGGCATTCCGCTCATCCTCAAGACCACCCTCAGTAAGTGAGAAGCTCGGGGTAGGCTAGTTTTACTCCGAAGATACTCGCCGAGTCGTGACTTTCGATACTCACTCTTGGCATCCTGTAGGGGTTGAAGCTGTTCTCGTATGCCAGCCCCCATTTATACAGTGTGCTGAAAGAATAGCCGCATTCGGCGACTATGCCCATAAGATTCCTGTCGAATTTCGCTCGCTCCTCATCGGTCAGGATGCCCCTGCCCGGTGAGCCGAATGTGATGACTTCCCTGCCCGTATTCTCCTCTATCATCTGTTTCGCGCCGGAGACTTCATTCTTCAGCCTCTCCTCGTCGATGTTGGAGAATATCGGATGGTTGACCGAATGGGCGCCGATCTCGATCCCATTGTCACCGAGTTCTCGAAGCTGTTCCCAGGTCATGGTCAGTTCGTGGTCGTTCTCGTTGATCATCACTTCGAGTTGATCGGACAGGATAGAGATCAACTCTTCCTTTTCCTCTTCCCTGAAGTGTTTCACATTTTTTATCACGAAACGTGCGGCGTCCTGCCTGTCTACGAAACGTGAGATATCGATCGAGATCCCGGTGGGTGGTCCCGAGTCGATGATGTTTTTTTCAGATGTCTTGATCATATACGCGATCTTGTCCCACCAGAACATCCGTCGTTTTCCTATAAAACCTGCTGTCGCGAACATTGTTGCGGGTATACCGTATTCCTTCAGGATAGGCCAGGCGACTTCGTAATTATCCCTGTATC
>JAHOYU010000111.1 GCA_019038625.1 Candidatus Latescibacterota bacterium
ATGAATAAGTCCCCTGGCATCACTGTATTTCAAGATTTCCCGGACAGCGTTGTACGTCTCTTCATCGTTGTCGGTGATTATGATGGCCGCAGGTCGAAGTCCGTACTCCCGCTCGAATACACCGCCGATCGATTTTGCCGGGAATATGAACAGGACCACTGATAAGAGAAGCAACGCTACCTTGATATTCCGCACTTTCTACCTCACTTTAATTATTATCCTGAATAAAAATAGGATTTCTAAGGCATCAAGGCAAATGAAAATCCGGATTATGGTCGATTCAGGGAAAAATCATATCTTCGCGTGGGGATCATCTCTTTGTGCAGGATATCAGGACCGATTCGGTGATCGTCACCTTGGGCCTGGGCTTGCGCCTGCTCGATTCAAGCCGGGTGTGACTCGAAGTCTCCACCCTGCTGCGTACCAGTCCCCAGAACGGGACATCATCCGAGACCAGCAGGCGGCTGGTCTCTTCTTCGTGTCTTACCGCCTTGACTCCGCCGAGATCGAGCATCTCGTCAGAACTTCTGTAAAATTCCGCCAAAGAACAAAGATAATCTCCGGCCGGGGTTTCGACCGTCTCCTCACCAAGCTCTCTTCTCTCGGTCTCTCCATCGAAGGAAAGAAAAAGCCGCTCCAGCCCGAAATCCTCGATCTCTTCCGCTGAAGGTTCGCGGAAATCATCTTCACCCATCCTGACGATGATCGACCTGATAGAGGCCCGGACATCTTCCGCCGATCCGGCTGATATGATATCCGGAGACAACCAGAGGCGCACAGCCACCGTCTCACTGCTCATCACAGGCCAGGATGAAGATACGATCTCCAGAAGGAACGAGTCTTTTTCCGATTCGATCACACCCAGTCCCGCCATCGTCGTGTCGAGTACTCCGTAGGCCTCCGAGATGATCAGGTACTGGACCGAGCTTCCCGGCTCGAAAGAGACCGTTTCAAGAGATACGCCTGGTATCAGAAAATCGATATCTCCCGCGGGCAGGGCGGACGCGGCAATCAGGATGACCGCGCATGCCAATACCGGGACAACAGTGAAAAAAGCAGTCTTCCTCATCACTCCAGTTCCGTTCCGGACGAATCGGCGCCCACACAATGATGCATATTTCTCATCATCTTCTCATAATTAAAATCGGGGGTCCATGCTGACGTATGACACCGCCTGCATGATTTTCTGGCGGAGGCGGCATAACTCCCGTCCCTCCTGTGGATAGTGCCGGGACCGTGACAGGCCTCACACTGCACTCCTCTCAGGTCGGTACCGCCTCTCTCCTCTGATTTGACAGAATACCCGCTGAAATGACCGTATCCTGTCGTGTGACAGGCCAGGCAACTCGGGTCATCTTCCTTGTCGTCGAGGGTGAGCCTCGTGAAGGCTCTGAAATGGGGAGTGGTCATAAACTCCGACATGATATCGAAATGGCACCTGGCACAGGTCTCCATCCCCAGATACCTTTCCCGTATCCTGCCGGTGACCGTATCGCGTGACAGAAATTCGCTTATACTCATCTCTCTCAGCCTTGCTCCCTCGCTGGCGCCGAAATCCTTCATCCTCGCGGCTATTTCAGGATCGCGGGGCATCGACCTCTCCAACTCTATCAGCACAGTATCGATCAAAGCCGGTTTTCCAGACTCATCGAATCCGATCCCGGCCATTCCGATGGCCTTGCCTTTTTCGCCAGCGAAAAGTACCGGAATGCCGAATTCCTCGAATATCCCACCGAGAGTATCGGCGCAATCCTCACGGGCCGCCTGTCCACTCGCGGCATGTCCCCTGATTACCAGGTCGAGCCCGTCAAGAGCGGTGATCACTTCCCGGAGCTTCTCCTTGCGCATGTGAGCCAGGAGGATCGTATAGTCGGTCTCCCTCTGGAGTTCCTCCATTACGATCAACCCCTCCGCAACGGGGTCGCGGATCTCAATGTCTCCCTCCTCGGCTGGACGCTCTGCGAGGAGGGCCATTATCCCTATCTTCGTCCCGCGCACTTCCTTTATGACTGTGGGTGGAAAAAGCCGATCTCCATCCCTGTACAGGTTCGCGCATATCACTGGAAGACCGCTGGCAGCGTCTTCCAGGATGGACCTCAGCCCATAAGAGAGTTCTTTTTCACCTATGGCTACCGCATCGTAACCGAGCTCTATCATCATAGACGACAGGAACCGGCTGCGATACATTTCGACTATCCCCGACTTCGCGTAGAAATCCCCTGCCGACAGAAGGAGAAGCTGCGGATCGGATACTCTCTGTGATTTAATCTCGGCAGCCCGCCGGGCCAGCCCTCCGGAAGACCGGTCGCCTCACCCGGAGGGAACGAGTCTTCCCTGATCGTCTCCGGTGAAAAGGATCCTGAACGGCTCCTTCTGAGAACATCCGGATATGACAAGTAAAAGAGTGAGGACTATCGATATTCCCATCAGGGTCTTCATAAGGCTTCTTTCATTTTCGGTAAGGTCTATACCGGCCCACTACCGGTAAATATAGGAAAAGGGGCAAAGCTATTCCAGTTTCTTTGCCCCTTAAAAATATATCCCTCTTACTTGTTGGCTACGCGTCCCTTCAGGGACTTGCCGGCTACGAAAGCAGGGAATTTTGTCGCTGCGATCGTGATGGTCTCACCCGTCTGAGGGTTGCGACCCAAACGTTTTTTACGCTTGCGCTGTACGAAAGTACCAAATCCTGTGACCTGGACTCTTCTTCCTGCTGCTACTTCGGTAGCAATGATGCCTTCCTTCGGAGCAGTACTGAAAATTGCATCTACGGCCGAGCGCGCATCCTTCATCGTCAATCCGGTTTTCTTGGCGACCTTTTCGGTCATCTCAGTCTTGTTCATCTTACACCTCCTTTTGCATTTAACTGAATTCAGCGAAACTTTAACCCCGTCCCCAAAGGCTGTCAACACTTTTATACCTGTTTTTGCCCGTCCTCATCACTTTTTTCGAGATTCGGGTTTTTTAAATCGGAGAATTTTCAGGGTTCCGGGAGTCGATTTCAGGCTTCTCGATCGAAACTTCTGGAAGGATTCGAAACAATTCTCTCCAGAGCTGACCAGATCAGAATCCTCTCATTCCACTCAGTCCCCTTCTTCCGACTTCGTGGAAAATGTCGGGCAGATCCTTGATCCTGATCCTGAAGTAGAATCCCCAGTCGCTGGCAAATCTGGAGTGTATGAATTCGGCCTCCCAGCAATGCAGGTCCCGATGAATGGTATAGACCTGGTTGGTGAACTTCCTCGCTTCAGGATCATAATATGCAGTATACCTGAGCTTCCAATTCTTTGTCAGATTTAACGTTCCATTGATATCGATCTTGCTGCTCATAGTGCGCCTGAGGTTCGTTCCATAGTTCGTCGAGAAGGAGAACCCCGTGTGTATAGTCCATGAAGGGACACCATCGGCCTC
>JAHOYU010000112.1 GCA_019038625.1 Candidatus Latescibacterota bacterium
GCCCTCTCATATCCACTGAGCATCTCCATGAGATCGAGACCAGCCGTCTCAGCTTCGATGATGTCAACAGCTCCCTCAAGATCCTTTCTTAGCATCCGGGCTACAAACACACCCGCACCGTCATCGCTGAGTATCGTATTTCCCAGTCCGACTATCAGCGTTTTCATTTTCTAACAAGGCCTTTCCCGCTCTTATCTGGAAACGGTATTCAGAATCTCTCCATCAAGGTCCATTATCTCCACGACCAGAGGCATCTGCCCTGGAAGACTGTGAGTCGCACAGCTGAAACACGGATCATAGAGCCTGAAAGCCATCTCCACCGTGTTGAGCAGACCGTCGCTGACCTCTCCGCCCGGTTTTATGAGCTTTTGGGCGACCTTCTTGATCGCCATCGAGATCGAAGCGTGATTGTTAGTCGTTCCTACGATCAGGTTCGCCTTTGTGACGATACCGTTCTCATCGGTCCAGTAATGGTGCGTCAACGTTCCACGAGGCGCCTCGACGATACCGACGCCTTCTGTAGGCGTGGTCGAGGGGATGATCCTGACATTCGGATCTGTTATCTCCCCATCGTTAATCAGTTCGACCATCCGCTCTGCTGCGTAAAGTATCTCGATAAGTCTGGCCCAGTGGTTCACAAGAAGTTTGTGACATGGCTTTCCGCCTACCGTCTCGAACATTTTCTCATAATGCTCCTGTGCTTTCGGCGTGGCAAATCCATCGGACACATTGAGCCTCGGAAGCGGATTCGCCTGGAAGAGAGGCGTACCCATTCCTTCCTTGAATCCCTGCCATCCACGATCCTTGAGATAAGGATACTTGAGGTAGGAATAGGGCTCGACATGCTCAGCAACATGCTGCAGGTATTCCGACTCATCGTACTTGACGACCTCGTTACCTTCGGGGTCCACCACCCTGACCTTGCCGTGATAAAAGTTGACCTTGTTGTTCTCGTCGACCAGCCCCATGTAGTTTGTGACCTGTTCGAAAACATCGCCCACGATCAGGTCGAGATATCCCTGGTTCGCAAGGACGATATCGGCAAAGAGCTTTATGCTGAACTCGGCAAACTCGAGTTGTCCTATGGCCAGTTCCTTGATCTTGTCCCTGTCTTCCTCTGAAAGGGCTTTTGTCACACCCCCGGGGATATTCCAGACTGGATGTGTCGCCCTGCCACCGACCATGATCTGGATCTCCTGTGAGATCCTTCTCTGCTTCAGTACTTCTCCACCTATCTCCAGCCCTACTTTTTCGATGAGGCCAAGCACATTTCTCGACGCCTTGGGCGCGTCAGGACCGAGAACGAAATCGGGCGCTGCCAGCGCGTAGAAATGAGCCGCGTGGCTGTGGACATAATGCGCCATATAATAAAGTTCTCTGAGCTTCTTCGCCACAGAGGGGATATCCGCGCCGTAAACAGCGTCTACAGCTTTACCTGCTGCCATGTGATGAGCAGCGGGACAGACTCCGCAGATCCTCGGCATAATCCTTGGGATCTCCTCAATGGGCAGACCCTCGACGAACTTCTCGAATCCACGCAGTTCCGGTATCTGTAGAAAGGCGTTTGTCACCGATCCATCGTCGTCGATGAAGATCGATATCTTACCGTGCCCCTCCAGCCTGGTGATGGGATCTATCTCTACGCGTTTCATATTTTTTTCCTCCTGAGAATGGAAGCAGCCACGCTGAACCTGTGGAAAGTCCTCAGGGGGTCAGGTATCTGATTAATAAGCTCATCGATGGCTTCTTCCTCTTTGGGTTCGAGGACCGATGCCAGAGCACTCAGCATCCTGATTCCCTGGTCGGGGACTCCTTCCAGGGGGCCATAACAACCTCTGCATGGTACGTTGGTATTAATGCATCTGCTGCCGCAGCCTTCGCGGGTAACCGGACCGAGGCAGAGCAGTCCCTGCTCCAGCAGGCATTTCTCCGGATCGGTGATTACTTCCGATGTCCGCTTGAACTCGGTGATCTCCTTCTCTTCCTTTACCCTCGAGCATTCGTCGCAGAGAGTCCTGCTTCCGGCTCCTATCACCGAACCCTTTGGTGGAAGATTCCCTTCCCACACAGCGACAAGCGCATTCACGATCTGCTGCGGTACAGGCGGGCAACCAGGGATGTAATAATCGACATCGACTACCTGGTCAAGTGTCTTGACGGTACCGTAGAACCTTGGGAGTTCCAGCGGGAGTCCAGCTTCTTTCCAATACTCCTGCGGAATGGTCCCTTCTTCGTTGATCGTAGACTCAGATTCAATATAAACACGTTTGAGCAGGTCGTCTTTCGAGTGAAAATTGGCCAACCCGGGAAGACCTCCAAGGTGGGCACAGGCCCCCAGTGCTACCATGACTTTGGATTTCTTCCGCAGAAGTCTCGCGATCTCCTCGTTCTCCGAATTTCTTACCGCTCCGTTATACAGGACGATATCAAACTCACCGTCATCCATCCCTCTCACATCGTCATATTTGAAATCCAGCGCGATGGGCCAGAAGAGAAGATCCATCTTCTCCGCTACCGTCAGGATCAGTTCATGCACATCAAGTACAGCAACATCACATCCGCCGCAACCGGCACCCCAGTATATTCCAGCTTTAAGCTTCATTACTGTCACCACCTTTTTCTCCGCCAGCGGCGTGGTGGGGAATCACATCGTCCTTCATCATATCTTCAAGTCCGGCCTTGATCCCCAAGGGACCAAGATTCCGGATCTCCTCAGTAAAGTCATCGACCACGGTTGCAAATCTTTCTCCCTCGGAGGCGGCGACCCACTCGAGCCTTATCCTCCCGGGATCGATTCCGTAGTCTGGCAGCACTTTCTTCAGCATCTTGTACCTGCGGAGAGCCTTGTAATTACCCTCCTGGTAATGACAGTCGCCAGGATGGCATCCGGCAATAAGAACACCGTCAGCGCCTTCATAAAGTGCCTTCATGATGAAGGTAGGTTCGATCCTTCCACTACACATCACCCTTATAGATCTTATATTCGGCGCGTACTTTATTCTGGCGGTTCCCGCCAGATCCGCTCCGGTGTACGAACACCAGTTGCAGAGAAAACCGACGATCTTTGGTTCAAATGACATTTCATCATCCCTTCGGTATCGATGTCTCTGTTACAACCCGCCCGAGAAGATACCCTCTATCTCGGCGAAAATCTGCCTGTCTTCAAAATGCTTTGCCGATATCGCACCACTCGGACATCCGGCTACGCATGTTCCGCACCCCTTACAGAGCGCCTCGTTGACGACAGAGACTTCTTTTTCCTCGTCGAACTTTACTGCCTGGTATGGACAAAGTGTATTGCAGAGTTTGCATCCTGAACATTTGTCCTCGTCCACCTCAGAGGTGGCAGCCTCGACCTCGATCTTCTCACGAGTTATCATAGAAAGGACAGCACTTGAGGCAGCTGACGCCTGCGCGACGGTATCAGGGATGTCTTTCGGAGACTGGCAGCCTCCCACGACAAAGACTCCATCTGTGGCCGTTGCAACCGGACCGAGCTTGGGATGTTTCTCTATTATGAACCCATCCTTGCCAATACTGACACTGCAGAGTTTCGCCAGCTCGGGAAGCGTTTCGGAACCCTCCAGTCCTGTACTGAGGACGACCATGTCCAAAGGGATCCTCCTCACGGTGCCGACCAGAGTATCCTCTACTGACACTACCAGCTTACCCTTCTCGGCCTCTGTGACAGGTACCTTTGTTATTTCAGCTACCTTGCCACGCACGAACCGTACATCTTCACTGAGAAGCCTGTCATAGAACTCCTCGTATCCTTTTCCGAAACATCTCATATCGATGTAGAATTCGTAGACCTCGGCGTCTATCTTCTCCTTTATAAGGTGAGCGTATTTAAGCGAATACATGCAGCAGACCCTTGAGCAGTATTCGTTTTGACGTTTGTCCCTGCTCCCGACGCAATGAACGATACCGATCGATTTCGGTTCGCTGCCGTCAGCCATCAGGATATTTCCTCCTGTCGAACCAGACGCACAGTTCATAACTTCAAATTCAAGAGCGGTCATCACGTTGTCGAGCTTACCGTAACCGTATCTCTTCACTTTCGCCGGATTGAAAGTCTTGAATCCAGCGGCGATGATTATGTTCCCGACTTCGAATTCGACTATCTCATCGGTCATATCATATTTAATGGCGTCTCGTTCACATTCCTTCGCGCATATTCCGCAGGCGCCTGAATCATTCTTGAAATAGAGGCAGGTGTCCCTGTCTATCACCGGTATAGCTGGCACAGCCTGCATGAACGGCATATAGATCGAGGTCGTCGGGCCAAGAGAAAGTTTTTCATGTACGTTCCCCTTCCTCGGCACTCTCGAACTCGGGCACTTGGACCAGCATGCACCGCATCCGTTGCAGAGTTCCGAGTCGACATACCTTGCCTTTTTCCTTACCTTGATGTTGAAATTACCGACATATCCACTGACGTCCTCTACCTCCGAATACGACAACAGTTCGATATTCGAATGTTGTCCTACCGAGACCATCCGTGGAGTCAGGATACAGGCACTGCAGTCCAGCGTGGGGAAGGTCTTGTCGAACTTTGCCATATGCCCGCCGATCGATGGTTCCTTTTCGACCAGGACCACTTCCTTGCCAGCCTCGGCCAGATCCAGAGCAGCTTGTATTCCGGCGATACCTCCACCTATTACAAGAGTCCGTGGATTGATCGGAACCTCTTTTTTTGTAAGAGGCTCCAGAAGGAAAGCCCTTCTGACGGAAGCAGCGACCAAGTCCTTGGCCTTCTCCGTAGTCTTGTCCACATCGATGTGGACCCATGAACACTGCTCCCTGATATTTGTCATCGTGAACAGGTATGGGTTGAGCCCCCCTCGCTCGACAGTCTTCCTGAAAGTGTTCTCATGCATCAGGGGAGAACATGAAGCAACGACGACCCTGTCGACCAGCTTATCCTCCAGATCTTTCTGGACCAGAGCCTGGCCCGGATCGGAACACATGAACTTGTAGTCTTTGACCAGCGTGACGTTTTCCAAACCCCTGGCAAAATCAGCGACAGCGTCTATGTCGACCTTGCCAGCTATATTCGCTCCGCAATGGCAGAGGTATACTCCTATACGTACTGACATCTTACGCCCCCTCGATTATTTTCTTCATCTCACCGGAGATCTTCACTCCAAGCCTGCCCAGCCCCAGCTCTTTCATCGACTTGCCCTGGGCCAGACCGATCAGCTGGGTGAAGTAAATGACCGGGATCCTGAATTTAGTACCGAAGAGGCTGTTCACCTTCGACTGGTAAATGTCCAGATTCATCTGGCACAGGGGACATACCGTGATTATGCAGTGTGCTTCGTTTCTCTCAGCGTCGGCGAGAATCTCTTTGCACAGGTGGAGGG
>JAHOYU010000113.1 GCA_019038625.1 Candidatus Latescibacterota bacterium
CTTTATCATATTCAGCGTGGGGATCATAGTGGTCTCTCCCCGCCAATATCTCACCAGAACGGCTTCGAGGCATGCAAGCGTCAGTTTATCGACTCTAAGCGCCCGGGACAGATGGTTCTTCTTCATCTGCTCTATATAGCATCTTCGCCCGATTATGATCCCGGCCTGCGGCCCACCCAGCACCTTGTCTCCACTGAAAGTCATTATATCCACACCGGTGGACAACAGAGAGCCGATATCTGCCTCTCCACTTATACCCTCTTTTTCGAGTGGGAAGAGGATACCGCTTCCCTGATCATACATCACCGGGACGTCTTTCGCCCTTCCTAATTCGACCAGTTTTCCGAGAGAAACATCATCGGTATATCCGACGATCCTGTAATTACTTGTATGGACTTTCAGAATCAGGCTGGCTCCACCCTCAACGGCCGTTTCGTAGTCCTTCAGGTTTGTCCTGTTGGTGGTGCCTATCTCAATGACGCTCGAAGCGGCCCTTCCAAGAATCTCCGGAAGCCTGAAACTACCGCCGATCTCGACCAGCTCACCTCTCGAAACAGCCACAGCACCTTCGCCTGCGAATGTATTTACGGCGAGCAGGAGGGCAGCGGCCGTGTTGTTGACGACCAGAGCACTTTCAGCCCCGGTAATCAATTCGAGCAGTTCAACGGCCCTTCTCTCCCTGTGGGTCCTCTCGCCGGATTCGAGGTCCACCTCAAGATCGATATACCCCGAAGCTGCTCGAAGCAATGATTCTGTTATACAATCTCCCAGGGGAGCCCTGCCAAGATTAGTATGAAGGACCACACCGGTTGCGTTTATCACCTTTCTCTGGCCCGTCCTGCCAATCAATTCGACTTTCCGGGCAACTTCATCCCTGATGCGGGAAAGTAACCCTTCCTCGTCACCGACATCTTCCCCGGAGAGAACAAGGTTCCTGTAACCTTCTATCGTATCACGAGTTATCCTCGTGATACCATTCCTGGAGTTGACATTGATCGTCCCCGAGACACGCTCATCCTCCAAAACCCTCTCCACGGAGGGCAGTATCTTCAGCGACGACTTGATGTTTCTCCAATCGTTCAAAAGAGTTCTAACTTGCCATTTTCTACCATATATTGGGGGAACCGTCAACAATTTTCACAATATATTGTTAAGTGAGTAGTTTTTAACTTCTGATTCGAGGTCAAAATTGTGTCTTGTAGCTCGACCTGCTATCTGATAAAGATGTCATCGAGGACAATTACTCCCGGAAGGAGAACAATATGAAGAAATTACTGCTGAAAGCCGTTATCGCCAGCCTTATTGCCGGGATGGTGGCAGGCTGTGCTCAACGCATATCAAAATGGGACTCTCTGTACGACCAGCTCAGTGAGGAACCTGGAAAATTCGACCGGAGCGTTCTTGAAGGCCGGAGGATAGTGATCGATCCGGGACATGGAGGAAGTTTCAAAGGTGCTGTCGGAATTGACAGTCTGACAGAATCTGATGCCAACCTGGGCGTCGCCCTGTACCTTTGGGGCATGCTCGACGAGGCCGGCGCGGACGTCCACTTGACAAGATCTACGGATCGCGATTTTCTTCCTGCCGGTTCTGAAGAACTCAGGGATGACCTTGCAGCACGGGTAGAACTCGCTAATCGATTCGAACCTGAGGTCTTTATCTCCATACATCACAATTCGAATATCTCGCTGGACAGGAAACGCAACCGTATCGAAGTCTACTACCGGAGCATGGACCCTTCCGCTTCACTTGAGCTGGCAGAAGATATACACCTTCACCTTGCCAGAAATCTCGGAATAGAGACTTCATGTATCAAACCAGGTAATTATCATGTGCTCAGAAACTCTGACGCAGGAGCCTCTGTCCTTGGAGAAGCAAGCTACATATCTCATCCCGAAGTTGAAAAACGCCTGAAAATCTCAACCCGGCAGAGGCTGGAAGCAGAGGCATATTATCTCGGCCTCCTTTCATATTTCTCCCGTGGAGTCCCAGTCATCGAGCATATCGATTCAAGCTGCGACACACTTTTTCTTCCCGGATCGATATCGTTCAGAGTAAAAAGAGGCGCTGGAGTAGCACTCGTACCCGGCTCCATGCGTGTCACTATGAACGGCCGGGAACTTGGCTCCGTCTGGTCTCCGACAAAAGGGATCCTTTCATGTCCACTCCCCATCGATATACCGAACAGTCAGTATTCTTTCAGGGCTTCCGCACGCTCAACGGGAGGAGCCCGCTCGGTCAGTAATCCTGTCAGAATAGCGGTCAACAGACCGGCGAAGTTCTTCCTTCCAATGCCACCCCGCAGGCTGGCGGACGGATTGCTTTCCCTGTCGATACAGATCCTTGATGAACTTGGCGGCCCCATTTCCGATGGAACAAGCGTAAAGGTAGCCTCCCGCTCAAGAGGCCATATCTCCAGAAGCAGGACTTCGGGCGGCCTGATCTCCTTTGCATCCTCCAGACTGGAAGCCCTTGAGAGTTTTCATGTCTCTTGCGGGGATGCTGCTGACACCATACTGTTCTCCCAGTCCGATGCGCTCGGGTTGACTATTAAAGTCATCGATACCCTGTCAGGAAATCCCATCGATACTCCACTGCTTTTACTGCCTGACGGAACATCAAGGACAGGTGATGAGAAAGGTCTGCTTGAATTGCCGCTGTCGCTTTTTGAAGATCGTATGATCCTTACAGCCAGGGGATACCGCCCCTGCCCGCTTATGCCAGAAGATACTATCAAGAGACCGGTGATCGAGCTTACCCCGGTATTCGGAGGCATCCTCCAGGGACGTCGTGTGGTCCTTGATCCGGCCGGAGGAGGCGATGACAGTTACGGCATCAGCCCGGACCTTGTGAGAGGATCGACTATCAATCTCGAACTTGCGAGAAGGGTAAAAGACATCCTCGAATCAGCAGGAGTGAAAGTCCTGATGACAAGAGAGGGTGAAGAAACCCTGTCGGTCTACGAAAGGATAGACAGGGTGAATCGGTTCGCTCCGCACCTGGCACTCGGACTCAGGTTCGGCGGAAATCATGGTCCGGATGAGTCGAGATTCACCTTCCACCATTACCCGGGCAGCACACGGGGAAGAGCGGCGGCAGAGAACCTGATGAACGCGCTTGACGGCGTTCCTCCTGCCTCGGAAACAGAGATCGTCGAGTCAGCATCTCTATTCCTGCAACAGACATCCTGCCCTGCCTGTGCCATATTCGCGCCCCTTGGAAGATCCACAGAGAAGATATTTCGTAATCCAGTCTGGCTCGAACTCGAATCATCCAGGATAGCCGCAGGCATCATTCGATCCTTCTCCCGGAAACTGACCCCCTGTTCACCGTATTCGATCAGCCTGGCGAGAAACGGGCTCCCCGTAGAACAGGCACATATCTCGGTCGATGGAGTCTTTTCCGCTACGACAGGAGTGGATGGAAGTGCCGCGTTCTATTGCATGGATGAGGGAAGGCATTTTATAACGATATCTCTTCCCGTTGGTGACGCTCCCGGAATGTTGGAAATCGACACCGCTTCGGCAGTGGACGGAAAGATCTTCATCGATATCGATTGACTCCATCTTCCCCCACCTCACGGGTTTCCTGATGTGAGGAGCTTCTTGACTGCGGAGCCTGTCACCAGCATATTGATATCAAGGATGTGAGCGCAGATGGGCAAGATCATAGACTACGACAAGCGACGCACAAAGAGACTCGTCTACCTTCTTCCAGTAGCCTTTCTGGTCCTGATAATCATACTTATGACTATCGAGCACACTCAGGTAGTAGACAGATTTTTCTATGTCGGTTACGAAGGACCGATGCAGATCCTCCCGGAGATCACTATCATAGACGACAAGAGTCTCCAGGCCGAGATATTCTCGGAAGAGCGCCATGATATGGTGGCCAGGGAGATCGAACTTATCAGCGACGACGAACAGGATGTTGAAGAAGAGGACCCTGAGTTCAGCACAGCCCCGGAAAAAGAAGTAGAAGAGATCTTCGACAATGTCACAGGCAGGGATTTTATAAAGACCTACGCTTCACACACGGATGTCCCTTTCAGGGAGGATTATGTCATCCTCACTATGGTAAAACCTGTCTATCCCGAGGACGCCATGGCCCTGAGAAGGGAAGGCTACGTACTGGTCGAAGTGTATATCGACGAAACAGGTCGTGTAGCGGAAGCCTGGGTAAGAAAAGTGTACGGTATCGAGAGTTTCGAGATAGCGTCCATTGAGGCTGTGAAGCAGTTCAGGTTCAAACCTGTTATGGAAAATGGGGAACCACAATCGTTCTGGGTCAGTTTCCTGATCAGTTTCAGATTGAATTAGTGAGAAAGACGAAGGGTGGTGAACCTGACCAGGCTCTCGTCCCTGATCGTGTAGAATACGATGCCGTCACCGCTGACCAGTTCGATAAACCTGTGTTGCTTGTTCTCCATATTCTTTTCCATCTCGTCACGGAGATTCCTGCCCGACTCCGTGGCATCTTTCATGACTTCGAGCATCTTCCTCACTCCGATATATCCTCCTGTAGAGAACCTGTTGACCTCGCCGGACTCGTCGTCGACCAGGATCGCTGCAGACCGCAGTATCTGTTCTTCACCGCTGATATCGCTCTCTGCGGGAAAGACTGCACCTTCCATATCTCTTGCTGTCATTCTGATCAGGTTTCGTGAATTCCACGAACTGGATCCGAGTAACTGGACCCCGAATTCATAAAAAGACAACTGGGGCAGAATAAGTATGAGGTCTTCCGCATCGGAAGCTATAAACAGAGCTTCAGGACTTGCACCCCTGATACGCTCGATATTCTCAAGAAAATCGGTGCTGCCTTCATTGTAATAATCACTGATCACAAGGGAAGATCCCAAACGTTCGATATTCTCTCTGAACAAGCGCTCTGTCTTTCTCGAAGCAGGATCTTCGGGCGACAAAAATGCTATCCTCTCAAGCTCCATCTCGACACAGGCTATCCAGGCAATGGCGGCGATCTCTGTGTTTTGATCATTTTCCGCCTGGAATATATGATCACCTATACTGGAGATCCCGGCCTCTGTAGCGACCGTAGAAAACATGACCACGCTCTCCGCCTGTGCGACCTGTGAAGCCGCTATTGTAGGCGCGCTGAGAATGCACCCGGCAATGGCGGACACTTCTTCCTCATCTACCATCCTTCTTGCTGCATTCAGCGCGACAAGCGGATTGGCACCCGTATCGCCGACAATAAGTTCCACCCCTCCCATTCCTCTTCTCGCGCCTTCTTTCATCGCTATGGAGGCGCCCCATAGAAAAGCCTCTCCGAGTGGCGAGAACCTGCCGCTAAGCGGACAAAGAAGCCCGAGACTCATACCGGAGAGTCTGCCATCGCCTCTGCTTTCAGACACGGACGATATGATGTTTCTGCTGACGGCCCGGTCGGGTATGGTTCGCTTTTCATCGATTGAGCTGAGATGCTCTCTAAGCAGCCTCACCTTCGATGTGTCGCTGTCGGCCTCTGCAAATGCCAGACATGCTTCGAGGACTATCCCGATCCCGTTGAATGATCCGTATTCTTCCCTGATACGTTCAAGTCTGCCCTCCGGCATCAGGGAAGTCACTTCACTCAGACTTTCTCTGGCAGTCATCCTCGACGCATCGCCAAGGTCCGAAGAAAGTGCCCCGAGCAGGGAAACAGCTGCGTCATAGAAAAGCCCCCTCGCCCGGTCTATCCCCGCAAGTATCAGTAGAGCCTCGCCCCTGTCCGAAGACGGGATATCGCCTCCCGCGACGGGAAGCAAAATATTCCTGGCTTCCGTGAGGCGTCCTGTTTCCACGCAGGCCCGGCCTGTCATCAGCCTCACTTCATCGATAATATCGGTTCCTCCACACTGCTCGATATAGCGCAGACCCGATTTCCTGACTTCCTTGTAATCCTCGTCAAAGAGGAATGTCCTGATCTTGGTCTCGAGATCTCCACATGCTTCCTCGGGTGTCCGAACCATTGAAAGGTCAGGAGGTGCCTGCGCGCATGAGGTAAAAAGGGGCGCCAGGAGAAACAGGATCGTCCATCTGATCATTTGACCTTCCTTGAAAATTTGACCCGGCCAAGGTAAGACATGGCAAGTGAATGGTACTCAATGGCCTGTTCCCTGAGTCCGTCTATAACATCCTCGCTCAATTCGCGGCGGATCGTTCCAGGCACACCTGCAACGAGAGAGCCCGGTGGAATAATCGTGTTTTCCAGAAGAATGCTGTTAGCTGCGACAATCGAACCTTCCCCTATTTCGACTCCATCAAGAACAACAGCACCCATCCCGATGAGCGATCCGTTACCGATACTGCAGGAGTGAATAACAGCGTTGTGTCCCACAGTCACATGATCCCCGACCACCAGCTCGGGTCCTCCGGTCGTAACATGACACACGACTCCATCCTGGATGTTCGAGTATGACCCGATACGTATCTTCCAGCAATCTCCACGTACCACGGCACTGTGCCACACACTGGACCCCTTCTTGATCGACACATCGCCTACCACACTGGCAGTAGGTGCTATATATACATCTTCTCCTATTTCCGGTGAAATACCCTGGAATTCCTCGATCAACTCAACTCCCCTCCATCCATCTGGCCAAAATCCGAAGGGTCAAGGCTCTCGAGGTGCCTTTTAACATCATCCTCCCCTTCCTTCCCCACCTGTAGATTCCTGCTATAAGCCAGAAATAAGTCCTCATCAACAAATATAGATGCTCCAGCCCTGAGCGCGAGCGCGATCGAATCACTCGGGCGGGCATCTATGAAGAAGACATCCTCTTCCCGTTGAAGCACTATCCTCGCGAAATATGTATCCTTCTGAAGACCACCGATCTCAATACTGACGATCCTGGCACCAAGTTCCTCCACGACGATCTTCAGCAGGTCGTGAGTCATGGGACGTTCGAAACTGCTACCGGAAAGCGCAGTGTAGATAGCCGTAGCTTCTGCCGGGCCTATCCAGATCGGAAGTACTTCCGTCCGGTCATCGGTGGCGAGCATCACCACCGGATGCTCCCGCTCCTTGTCAATCGCGATTCCTTTGACTTTCACATTCAGAAGTCCCATTTCCTGCTATTCCTTTTCGCTTTCAAGATGTTCCTGCACACCTTCGAGAGATTCGAATCTAGGATGGTCCTGGTGTAGATTGCCGATCATCCACTTCGCCGATTCCACGACTTCGGAATCAGGGTAATCTTTCAATAGCTCATCGAAGGTCCTCCTGGCCTGTACCAGGTCCTGAAGCTCTTCGGCATAGACAAACCCGATCATGAACAACGCCTGGGGCGCGAACTTATGTTCCGGATACCTGTTGACAAGTTCCCTGTAATACAGGATCCGTGTATACGATGCGTCCTCTGACTGCGCGATCTCCCAGAGCTGTTCGGGCGTTCTTGTAGTCTCAAGCACATATTCCTGTGCATAGTTGACCGGTGAATATTTTTTCCTCAGTGCCTCGATCTGCTTGTCCAGATACTCTTTCGAGTAACTGTCCCTGAGTGTTTTGGCTATAGATTTTCTGACTTCGGACAGGGGTTGGAGAGCGGCAGGTTTGTAATCATTGATCCTTACAATTGAGTATCCTCTTTCATGCTTGATCACACCGCTTACTTCGCCCACGGTTAGGTCGGCGATATCAGCTGTGAACGTACTGGACTTTCCGATGTATTTAACAAATCCATCCGGGTTGAAATAACCCAGGTCTCCATATGAGGGAGCAGTTGAACGATCCTCCGATTCGCCCTTCGCTATCGCGCTGAACTTTTCGCCTTCATCGATCCGTTTCTTCCATTGCACGCATTTCAGACTGTCTCTCGAAAATATATGCTGCGCCTTGTAGAGAGGAAGATTCGTAAACTCGTCACTGTGACTGTCGTAATAGCTCTCGACTTCCTTATCAGGGATCTCGATCTTCTCTACGATCTCTTTCGCATAGAAAGCTCCGATAAGGATCCTCCGCTCGACAGCTTCGAGTTCGGCTTTCACGATGGGATCGTTTCTCAGGTTTCTGTTTTTGGCCTCAAGATAAAAGAGCTCATCGTTTATGATGAGATTGACAAATCTGGCCCTTCCGGACGGACCCTTGAAGTTGTTTTTCTGATTGTCAGGAAGTAAATCAAATTTCTCATCGATCTCCGCGTCGGTGATCTTTTTATTCCCTATCCTGATCGCTACTCCCTGGTTGATCTCTATTTTATTTTCCTTTTCCCCGCATGAAAACGCAATAAAGACAAGAGATGCCAACATAATTGACGATAATAACGCTCTCTTCATCCTGCTGCCTCCTTTGACCAGACTCTTCATCCTGTTCAGTTCTTTTCTTTTCTATCTTCCATCGCATCAAGCAATTCCCTGACACGCTGACTGTCGCCCCGCCTGCAGACTAGCACATTGCCGTCCTTGACGGCGACAACAAGACCATTGATCCCGACCGTGGCGATGATCCCGTCACGATTGAAAAATATATTGTCACTGGAATCTATCGATACGGCCCTGCCGGTCCCATAATTCCCGTTTTCGTCGACCGGAAGGATGTTCTCCAGTGCATCCCACGAACCGACATCGTCCCACCCCATATCTGTGGGAATGACAACCACGTTGGAAGCTTTTTCCAGAATTCCATAATCGACCGATGTGGCCGGCATTTTCCCGTATTCAGACTTGATGACATCATCCGACTCATCGGATCCGAAAGCTGCTCCCATCCTGTCAAGCGGTCCCATTCCTTCAGGTAGAAATTCCGCGAATGCAGCCAGAAAAGTCGATGGTCTCCACATGAAAATTCCGCTGTTCCAGAAGAAATTTCCATCATCCAGATACTTACGGGCTTTTTCCAGGGTTGGCTTCTCGTGAAACCTGCTTACTTCCAGCACACAGTCCGCATCATTTTCCGGACGATCTGTTTCCCCGATATTTTGCCGGGGAAGAGACGGACCCGCCTCGATATATCCATATCCTGTGGCAGGATGATCCGGTTTGATTCCGAAAGTGACAAGGACATCCTGTCTCTCGACGATCGAACTGCCGATCGTAACGACTCTTTCAAATTCTTCGGTGTCTCTGATTATATGATCTGAAGGACAGCAGAGAAGAGGCTGGTCATCGCCTCTGCTTTTTACCATGGCGGCAGCGACCGCGAGGGATGGCGCTGTATTCCTTCCAAGTGGTTCGGCGAAAATATTTTCAGGAGGTAATCCCGGAAGAATTTCCCTTATCAACCCGAGCTGTCCGGCCACGGTAACTACCAGTATCCTCGAAGGATCGACCAGAGAGGCCAGCCTGTCGAATGTGACAGACAGCATCGGGCCATCTCCCGTTATATCCAGAAATTGTTTCGGCCTTTTCTCAGTACTGAAAGGCCAGAAACGTTTACCGATCCCACCTGCAAGAATAACTGCGTACATGTCACTCCAGAGCTTGACAATGAACAGCTGTAATTACAGCTTAACCTGTTTTACACCTTACTGACCGATAAGGTCCGAAACATCTATATGTCCGGAAAGTGCATCAGCAAATTTCTTCCTGATCTCATCAAGCGATTCCAGATCGGAAGCCTCAAATCTCAAGACCAGCACTGGCTGAGTATTTGAAGCCCTTATCAGGCCCCAACCGCTTCCAAATTTTACTCGAGCACCATCGATATCGATAACTTCGTTCGTCTTTTTGAAATGATCGCCCACTTCACGGACGACATCGAATTTTTTTTCATCTGAGCACTCCAACCTGATCTCAGGAGTACTCTCATAGCTCGGAAGATCGTCGAATATCTCGCTGAGTTTCCTGTCGCTCGAAGAAACTATCTCCAGCAACCTGCACGCCGCGTATATCGCATCATCAAAACCAAAGTATCGATCGGCAAAGAACTGATGTCCACTCATCTCTCCGGCAAGAAGAGCATTTTCTTCCCTCATCTTCTTCTTGATGAGGGAATGCCCGGTCTTCCACATGACAGGTTTTCCACCATGTTTCAGAATATCCTCTTCAAGACTCTGTGAGCATTTGACCTCAAAGATCACAGTGGATCCCGGCTTCTCTGCCAGAAGATCTCTCGCGTAGATCGCCAGAAGACTGTCTCCCCAGATCATCCGTCCCCTGTCGTCCACGACTCCTATCCTGTCGGAGTCGCCGTCGAAACCGATTCCCAGCTCCAGTCCTCCTGACAGCACAGCTTCACGGAGATCAACCAGGTTCTTCTCGACTGTCGGATCGGGGTGATGATTGGGGAAAGTTCCATCAGGGTCCATGTACAACTCGACAGGATTACACCCGAGCCTGCGGAAGATATCCGGAGCGGAGATCCCTGCGGTTCCATTTCCACCATCCGCGGCGAACCTTACCGGCCTGCTCAGTTTGATATTTGCCGCGATGTATTCAGCGTATTCATCCTTCACATCACTCGAAGTCATACCGCCGCCACCGGGCTCAGGCAGACTTCCTTCAGTACCCAGCGTGTGGAGTTCAAGAATATCCTTGCCGTAGATCGTACCGTGGCCCCTCAGGATCTTGAATCCATTGAACTCGGCTGGATTATGGCTGGCAGTGATCATTACACCACCCTCTATTTCCCATTTCTTTGCTGCGAAATAGAAAACAGGAGTAGGAACCTCGCCGATATCGATAATATCGACGCCACCTTTCCTCAGCCCCTCAGTAAGGACGTCGAAATACCTCTGACTGCTTTCCCGAACGTCACGCCCCACGACAGCTTTGTCAATACCTTCTCTTTTGAAGGTAGATGCTATCGCGAGACCGAGTATCCTGACACCATCATCTGAGAGGTCCTCATCAACAAGTCCTCTGATATCATATTCTCTGAATATCTTCTTCGGTAGATCGATGATGAACCTCCTTCTCCAAACCTGATGACAGGCTATTCCTTAACTACCCAGATCTTGACGGGGACTTCAACGTCCTTGTGAAGCCTGACCGGCACAGTGTAGACGCCGAGGATCTTAATGTGTTCCTCAAGAACGACCATCTTGTGATCGATCTCGAACCCCTGCGCAGTGACCGCAGTGGCGATATCCTGAGCGCTGACAGAACCGTAAAGTTTGTCTTCCTCTCCGGCCTGTACGACTATCGTACACGAAAGGTCTTTCATCTTCGCGGCTGTATCCTGGACTGTCCTTTTGTGCTTGTCATCCCTTACAGACTGGAGTCTGTTTTCCTCGACTATGACTTTTTTCATAGCGCCGGTCGCAGGAACGGCAAGCTTCTTGGGCAGAAGATAGTTCCTCGCGTATCCAGCCTTGACGGTCACGATATCCCCACGTTCGCCAAGACCCGGCACACTGTTCTTAAGTATAAGTTCCATTGAGTCATCTCCCTAACGAAAGTAGATCTTTACGAACGGCAGAAGAGCTATCGCCCTGGCCCTTTTAATGGCCATGGCAAGCTGCCTCTGGTGACGGGCGCACGTCCCGGTGATCCTGCGCGGGGATATCTTACCCCTGTCCGTCACGAATCTCCTGAGAAGTCCATCATTCTTGTAGTCTATGGTCAGTTTGTCCGCGCAGAACCTACAAGGTTTATTCGTAGTCCGCTTATCTTTCTTTTTCTTCTTCTTCGCTACTGTTTTTCCACCCATTTTTTCTACTCCATCGTCTGTTCGGCATCGGCCGAGGGCTGTTCCTTGACAGGATTATCATCGACAATGATGAGATGTCTGAGAACGACATCATCAAACCGGAATATCCTGTTGAGTTCATCAAGAATCGCGTTGTTTCCTGTGAATTGGATAAGGATGTATATGCCTTCGAATTTTTTCGCGATCGGATAGGCAAGCTTCCTCTTGCCCCATGGATCGACCTTATGGACGACTCCCTCGCGCGATGTAATGATCTCGTTGAAACGCTCCGTCTTTTCCTTGACGGCGATTTCTTCAAGAGATGGATCAAGAATATAAACGCACTCGTAGGTACGCATAGGCAGGTTCCTCCCTTCGGACTCATTCGACCTTCCCGCTCTCATGGGGGGAAGGTAGGGAAAAAGATTGATTTTCCCGGACCGGCCTGCAGTTCCGCCCGGCACGATCCAGCTTTACCCGGCCAATATAATAGAACGTATGGATATCGTCAAGGTTAATAAGGGTTCTCGGGCTGAAACGGGGCTGGACAGGATACGCACGGCCCTACGGAAAGGCGCCCCGGGATGGCCTGTTTATTTTTCCGGACGGTTGAATTCCATCTGTGTGGCCGCAATACCCCTGCCAAGGATCATCTCGACCGCCTTTGTCGCCGCCCTGGTCATCGCATCGGCCGAAGCACGGTCGTCAGACGAAAAGGGGCTGAGGACGTAATCGCTCCATTCATCACCCTCAGGAGTGGGGCCGCAGCCCATCCTCAACCTTGCAAACTCATTGGTACCAAGATGTTGTGCTATAGAAAGAAGCCCATTATGCCCACCGCTGCCTCCGGATTCCCTGATCCGGAGCCGACCCAGCGGAAGACTGATATCGTCGCAGATGACCAGAAGAGAAGAGGGGGATAACCCCTTTACATCGGCAAGGGCATCCCCCGAACAATTCATGTATGTCTGCGGTTTGATCAGAGTGACGGTACGTCCGGAAGACTTCCATGCCACTCTTAAACTCTTCTCACCGAATCTTTTCCATTTCAGGCCGAATCGCGAGGTAATCAGGTCCAGAACATTAAACCCGAGATTGTGCCTGGTATTCCCATACCTTGCACCTGGATTTCCGAGCCCGCAGAGAAAGGATATCTCCGACATATTTCTCTAGGAGTCCTCTCCCTCACCGGCGGCTTCCTCACCCTCGGCAGGAGCGGCCTCTTCTTCACCCTCAGCAGCCTCTTCAGCTTCAAGATCCTCAGCGACTTCCAGCTTCTTGGGAATCGATACGTGTGCAACCTGGATGTTGTCATCGTCCAAAAACTCAACATCCGGATACTGCGCCACCATACTGGAGATACGGATCGAATCGCCGACCAGCAGGTGAGTCACATCCACTTCCAGCGATTCGGGAATCATAACAGGAGTCGTAGAGATCATTACTTCCCTGATACCGTGATCGAGAATACCACCGAAGTCCTTTACTCCCTTCGGAATACCGGTCAGCAATATGGGCACGCCGACCTTGATAGTCTCATCTTTGGAGATCCGCTGAAAATCGACGTGAAGGACATTGCCCGTCACCGGGTGATGCTGGACATCCTTGACCAGAGCAAGGATAGTATCCTCGTCCAGACCTTCGATATCGATGCTGAGAATGAGATGCTCAGTCGTAGCATGATGAAGGATAGTCCAGAATTCATGCTCTTTTATGGCCAGATGTACAGGCTCAGCCTTATGCCCATAGAGCACACCGGGAATCTCTCCCTGTTTACGGATCTTGTGCAGATTCTTTTTACCCGCTTCAATCCTGGCGCGGGCATTCATTCTGATTTCCTTCATTACTTCCTCCCTATCAGACGAATAACATACTGATAGATTCTTCGGTATGGATCCTCCTGATAGCTTCACCGAGAAGTTCAGATACGTCGAGGACCTTGACCTTGCTACACTTTTCATTACCGCTGAACGGTATCGAATTCGTTACGACGATCTCCTCAATACAGGAAGCCTCGAGTCTCTCAAGAGCCGGACCGGAGAAGACCGGATGTGTGGCTGCCGCCATGATACGTCCAGCGCCCGCCTTTTTCAGAGCCTCTGCTGCCTGCGTTATTGTTCCTGCAGTACTTATTATATCATCGAGAATAATAATATCACTGCCCTCTACCTCACCAATGATGTTCATGAGCTCAGACGAATCGGCGGCAGTCCGCCTCTTGTCAGCTATGGCCAGATTGGCCTCAAGCTTCTTCGCGAAAGCCCTTCCCATCTTTATCCCACCTACATCGGGGGAGACAATGGTAAGGTCCTTGTAATTTTTCCCCCTAATATATTCAAGAATGACCGGCGCCGCAAAAAGATTATCGACCTGAACGTCAAAAAATCCCTGAATCTGTGCCGCGTGAAGTTCGAGGGCCAGGACCCTGTTCGCTCCGGCTGTCTCTATAAGATTGGCCACCAGTTTGGCCGTAATAGGCACTCTGGGCTGATCTTTCCTGTCTTGCCTCGCATATCCGTAATAGGGTATGACCGCGGTAATCCTGCTTGCTGACGCCCTGTAACAGGCATCCATCATGACAAGAAGCTCCAGCAGGTTTTCTGCAGGCGGAAATGTCGGCTGAATGATAAATACGTCTTTACCACGTATATTCTCATTTATATTGACCTTGATTTCTCCATCGGAAAACCGCCCCACGTCCATATCGCAAAGTCCTATCCCGAGGTAATCGGCGATCTTTTCCGACAGATTGGGATTCGCAGTTCCCGACATAAGAGTAACAAGTTCGTTCATCTTTCAGTTTCCTCCAGAAAAAAAAATGACCTCCCGCGGTCACCGATCCTTTATTTACTGGGGCGGGAGGATTCGAACCTCCGATGCAGGAGCCAAAGTCCTGTGTCTTGCCACTTGACGACGCCCCAAAACTTACTGAATCAATTCAATATCAAATCAGGGCTCCGCAACCTCCAGTCCAGACTCAGTCTGAACCTTGTCCACTTCACGCTCAAATGCCTGAACGATCTGTTCCTCCATCCAGTCTCGTGTCGAATTGTTGATAGGATGGGCAATGTCCTGATAGGTACCATCGGGACGCTTGCGACTGGGCATGGCGACAAAAGTTCCCTTTGCTCCCTCTATGACCTTCAGTCCCCTGATAACAAAACAATTATCCAGGGTAATGCTGGCGAAAGCTTTCAACTTGTTGTCATCACGCAATGATATCCTGATCTCGGTGATCTCCATGTGGCCCCCCTGAATCTCCTTTTCTAATTCCACTGGAACAACTCCAGAGTCCAATCCACCGGCTTAGCGATACTGGTAAAGTAACCCTGCCCCATGAATAGTCGCTCTACTTCCACCGCTTTGTCCTCACTATCGAACAACGCAAAACAGGCCGAACCACTCCCCGAAAGCAAACTCAGGGTCGGCTCTTCGCGCCTGAAAACTTCCAGAATCTCTTTAATCTCCGGATACTGCTCTACAGCGTAGCTCTCAAAGCTATTAAACGTCTCAAACGTCATATCCGGGAAGTCCTTCACCTGTTTTAGCAGGTGATTCAGTCTATCCTCATGAGAATCCCTTGTCAACAGAATTCTAACATTATCATATGCCGTCTTCGTTGATATCGGGATGTCCGGTTTTACAATCAATATGGCGCCATAAGGCAACCCTTCCGCTTTTTCCAGAATTTCCCCCCTGCCTCTGCCGGCAGCCGGAGTTCCCCTTACAAAAAATGGTACATCTGATCCGATCCTCAGTGCGATCTCCTCCAGAACCTTCGCTCCGATAGGCTTTCCATGAAGATGATTCATCCCTGTCAGAACTCCAGCCGCGTCGCTGCTTCCCCCACCAAGTCCCGCTCCGTGAGGAATATTCTTGCTGACGGTGATCCTCACCCCCTCATCACAACCCGTCGCCGATATAAACTCCGATGCGGCTTTGAAGCAAAGATTTCTTTCGTCCCAGGGGATTTCAGGCGTGTCTCCGACCAGCTCGATCTGTCCACCCGTAAGCTCTAACTTCAATTCATCAAAAAGAGAAACCGGCTGAAAAAACGTAAGGATATCATGAAAACCGTCCTGTCTTCTTCCAGTGACGGCAAGAAAGAGGTTTATCTTTGCGTTACAACGGATTCCCGTGGTTATCCCTGTCGTCATCCTGTCTCCTTCCAGAGCATAGATTCTTGCGCCCGTCCGACACGATGTCAAGGATTAAGAGTGGACAGGGCCCTCTCAGCTATTTTCGATTGATACAAGCTGTGATATCGGTTATTGTGGCTTGTCTGAGGCTCTGGCCGTTCCAGCGCCGTACAGACCATCTGATTCATTCGCACGCTGACCCGTTTCATCGGGATACAAGGCCGGGAATCCAGACATGATGCGTGGAAACAGGACTTTCAAGAAAATAGACAGATGGGCCGGGATTCCGATACTGCTTGCAGCATCGGCAATAAGAAAGGCTACGCGTTTTCTCGCCCGGACCGGTCACGATTCTGCGGATCATCATAAGATAGGATCAGGGGACAGGATCCTGATCATCAAGCAATCAGCTCTGGGAGATACCCTCCTGCTTCTTCCGGTACTGAAAGCTATGCGCGGAAGCGTGGGATCATCCGGGCAGGTCGATATGCTCGTGACTCCTGTCAACTCGATCATTGCCGAAAATTGCCCCTGGATGGATGATATCATTCTGTTCGATCCATCAAAACTGTTCCTTCATCCTCTACATCTTCCCGGACTGGTCAGAAAGATACGGTCTCGCCGGTATACTGTCGTTCTGGATTTCGACCAATGGCTCAGGTCTTCAGCCCTGTTAGCCGCCGTATCGGGCGCCGCGACGACGGCTGGATTTAAAACACCAGGGCAGCACCGTCACTTCGCCAGCGACCTGACCGTGACTCAGACAGAGAAAAGACACGAATCCTGTCTATTCAGGGACCTGGCCTGCTCATGCGGAATACCCGTCGAAGCCGTGGAACCTTTCTCGGGTTTTCTTAAAGGAAATGACCTGTTCGAATCGGACACACCGGACATTCGGGACAAGACGAAGCCCATGCGCGTACTTTTTCACCCGGGATGCGGGGAGCATGGATACCAGAGAGAATGGCCAGCCGCTGATTACGCCAGTCTGGGATCGGCTCTCTCCTCCTCATATGATATCTCGATAACGATCTCCGGACATGGAGAGCATGAAATGCCCATCGCCCGTGAGATAATAGAAGAAGGCGATTTCAACTCCACAGATCTCTCGGGAAGATTGACCTTCGCGCAGCTTGCTGCCGTTGTAAAAGACACCGACCTGGTAGTATGTGGAAATACTGGAGTCATGCATCTCGCAGCCGGGTACGGAACACCGCTGGTAGCTCTGCATGGACCTACAGATCATCTGAAATGGGGGCCGGACTACTCCTGTGGAAAAGTCTCTGACACACTGGCTCCCGGCTCGGCCACTATTATCCGAGCCGACATCCCATGCTCACCATGTCTGTTTCTTGGATACGAATACGGTTGCGATGGCCGCGCGTGCATGGAATCTATCCAGGTGGAAACGGTCCTCGATGCCTGTTCAACAATCCTCGACAGACTTCAGACCTTGTAGCTCTCCCACAGATCGCCCCATTCAGTCGCACGGAATTTATTTATCTTGCTCCGCCCGACAGTCGGATACCAGAGAAAATCATGATAAAAATTACTGGCGGCCGGGGCCCATGCAACAAGAGGGGAATGCAGAGCGATCTTTTCCAGGAATCTGAGCCCACCCTTCCGTAACATCTGGTCACCCCATATTACGAAGCTCTTCTTCGTGTGGAAATGGAAATTCATCTCCCCGATGTCCTCACCCTCTATCTCAAGATTTTCAACACGTCCCTCGCCCAGACCTCTCTCTGTGGCCCATCGGATATAATCGATCGACATCGGATCGAAGCCCATTATCTTCGCGGCCACCGCGTCGATCGCTACGGAATCGGCACTGGCGAGGATGATGTTTCCTACGTACGGGTCCATAGTCCTCGGCCCCGCACCATCTCCACATACCGTACCGTCCATCACCGCGAATATATTCGGATGAAGCTCTTTCTGCATCATCAGAAGATCGACCAGGACCTCATGCATATATTTGTGAGCGTAATGCCTGACTTCCTTCAGAAGTCCTCCGAAAGAGTTCTTGATCGCCCCTGTCGTAGTCGAATGTCCGTGAGTCTTCACTGTGGGCAGATGAAGAATATCCTTCCCTATGTACATCTTCGGTATCTCGATCCCATCAGGGAATATCTCGTTCAGTTTCATGAGATCGGATTTGAACTTGTAAGTGATCCACTCTACTTCCGGAAGGGGAATAAAGGGCAGGCCTCTCTTCTCAATGATAGGCATCCACAGGTTGTTTACTGCACCCTTAACGGGATTCGTCACGACGGTCTTGTTCTCTATTGGAAGAAGCTGATCTTTTCCATACCCCCGCCCGAACAGGTCGGCAAGCACACCATCGAGCTGCCATGGCTGACTGGAGCAGGCCGGAAAATACTTCGTCCATGAAAGATTGAGTTTCAGGAGCAGATCTCGTTCCGCAGTCAGGAACGACCCGGCGTCGGCCAATTCCATAACACGGTGATAATCCTCAATGACTGTTTCAGGCCTTGTACGAATTACTGCTACTTTCGATGCCAAGTGAGGCCTCCGATCTTTTCCTGTCAGGCATACATGATTATCAGCACTGTCGTCGCGAACCATAGAAACACATCAATGATTATCGCCTTTTCAGTCAGGAGGACGCCAGACGGGTCTCCTCCCTCATGCCTGTTATAGACGAGATAAAGATATCTCATTATTCCAAAAACTACGAAAGGGATAGTGTATACGAGGTTGTGGCTCCCGAACTTTTCAACAGTCGATGGCCACACCGTATATATAGAGTAAGAGATAAGAGCCGCAGTCGAGGAAAGACCCACCAGCTGATCGAGAAGAAGAGCAGAATATTCGGTCAGCGACTGACGGTGCCCCCCCGCGTCATCCAGATTAAAAAACTCGTTTCTACGTTTGCACAGGGCAAGAAAAAGAGAGAGAAAGAGAGTGCATATCCAGAGCCATGGAGAAAATTCCAGGCCGGGGACTTCACTGTACAGGACCGCGACACCAGCCCCGGCCCGTATCAGAAAACTGAAGCTGATCGATATGACGTCAAGTATTACTACCTGCCTGAGCAATATGGAATATATCCCGTTGACCAGGACGAATGCCGCTGACAGGAGAAAGAACCTTATCCCGAGCAACCAGGAAAGCGAGACGAATACTATTATGAGCAGGCCCGAAAAGGTTCCTGCCGTGCCGCCTGAAACCGAACCTGAGGCTATCGGTCGCATCCGCTTTACAGGATGCCCCTGGTCACGTTTCCTGTCAAACAGGTCATTCAGGATATAGATGGCTCCTGAAAGCATACAGAACACCAGAAAGCCGAGAAGACTCTTCAGGACACAGGGTTGCTCAAGAAATCTCTTAGAGAAGAGGACTCCAGCAAAGAGGACCAGATTCTTGGTCCATTGCTTCGGCCTCATCGATATGAATAGATACCAGATATTCTTCATTGGGCTATACTAACCTTTTTTCACCGATCCAGTCAACAGGCTCGACAAAAGTTATCCTCTCAATAGCTGTTATCGCCCCTGAGAACTGTCCAGACTGTTCTAATGATTATTCTGACATCCAGCATGAACGACCAGTTCTCGACATAATAGACATCATACTTCGTCCTGTCCTCTATCGGAACGTCGCCTCTCAGCCCGTTGACCTGAGCCCACCCTGTCATCCCCGACCGCACACGATGCCTTTCGGCGTACCTCGATACACTTGCACTGAATCGGTCAACGAAATGGGGACGTTCCGGTCTCGGGCCGACCAGGCTCATATCTCCCCTCAGTACATTTATCAGCTGCGGAAGTTCATCGAGACTGAACCTTCTCAGAAATCTGCCGATCCCAGTGACCCTGTCGTCCTGCTTGACCGTCCACACAGGACCGGATTTATTCTCTGCGTCGACTCTCATACTTCTGAATTTGAGCAGATCGAACTTCCGGCCGTCCAGGCCGATCCTCTCCTGCCTGTAAAAGACATGCCCCTTCGATCCGGACTTCACTGCCAGAGATGTGATCAGGAATACAGGCGAAAGCAGAAGAAGCGATGCCGCGGAAAACAGGATATCGAAAACCCGTTTGAATACTGCCCCCCAGCCATCGATCGCGCTATCCTTCAGTTTCAGCAGAGGATATCCATCAAACTGTTCCACCCGGAAACGGCTGGTCACCATCTTCATCATGTCAGGAACTAGATAGAATTCGACATGCATACCCACGCATCCAGACAACATGGGAACGAGCATGTCATTCTCTTCGACATCCAGAGCTATGAACAAAACAGTGATCCCCTCATTTTCTATTATTTCTGATATCTCATCGAGCTGGCCAAGACATCTTATCGAAAGATCCTCTTTTTCGGGCTTCCCGATATATCCGATCATCTTTATTCCAAGGCCGGGATGTCCGTCGATGGTATTAAACAGCTCGTTTCCAAGCACACCAGAACCGGCCACAGCGCCCTTTACAATGTCCTTCCCTCTTCTGTGTCTAGACTTCTCGAATCCCAGGATGCTGAGCCTGGTGAACGACAGGAAAAATATCCCCAGCAGCCATATATATCCGAAAACAAGTCTGGAAAATGAATATTCACGATAGAAAAAAGCAGCTGCAGCGGCAAGGATCATCCCGGTTGTAACTGACTTGACGAGTCCGGAAAGTTCATCAACGCGACTCGCGTTTCTGCGGACACCATACATCCGGTTCGATCCCATAATAAACAACCATATCAGAATGAGCGCCAGGGAACCGACCATGTATACTCGAAGGGACGGGATACCTCTGGTCACGGGGATTATCGATACCAGGGGAGAGTGAAACCGGAGATAGTAAGAACAGAGGAACGCTGCTTCCATGGCAATCACATCTGTGACGACCTGCAGAAACGGTATCAGAAGACCCTTTTCCTTTTTCACCATATTCATCGCGTACCTTCTACCAGCAACCTATCCGGAATTTCGAGCTTCTACAGTCTCCGTGACGATCGAGGAGATATCCTCTATTCTGCTGTACCACGAATTATCGGCAGCAAGCTCTATCCCCGCTTTTACCATTGCCTGGTCAGTCTTTTCAATCGATTTCCTGATCGATGATACGAACATTTCGCGGTCCCGGGCAATATAACAATGTTTCGAATATTCTTCCAGCGCGGGAAGCCCCGTCGTTATTACCGGTTTTCCTGCAGCAAGATATTCAAAGAATTTCATGGGAAAGACCCCCGTGGTCGTTTCGTTTATCCGGAACGGGATCAGGCATACGTCACAACCCTTCAGATATGCTGGCAGATCGAGATAATCTCTCACGCCCATGACATGGATGTTCTCCTGCTCGACAAGCACGGAAGGATCGGAATCAGGATCGCCGGCACCGACCATTCCTATCAGAACGAACGAGATGCCGGGAAGCTCGCTGGCAGCATATCGCAGTAGTTCAAAATCGACCTTGTAGCCGCTGACATTGCCCACGAACACAGCCCTCGGAGACGGAATCTTTTCCAGGTCCGAAGGAACAGCAGTATCGGGATCAAGAGCCAAAGAGAAATGAGCGTAATCAGCTACATTGGGCAGGTAATGACAATTACGATTCAATGCGGAACACTTATCGCGAAGAGCCGGTGAAGTCGCGAAGACTATGTCAGCCTTCTCCAGCACCTGCCTTTCCAGCTGGTCCACGATCTCACGGTCGACCCCTGGATTGGCGGAGTAATTATCGACACAATGATATATCACCATATCCTCACCGAGCTGGCCGATAAGGTCAGCTCCTGTTGGAAGGAATATCCATAACACCGGGTCTGAAAACCTGTATATCTTTCCTACTACCCTTAACATCGATTTGAGCAGGACCCTGTTGATCAGCCTGACCAGTCTGAACCGGTGAAGCGGAATCATTATCGGAGCATAGACAAAGAGTCTGTCCGTGATCCTTCTAGGCTTCCTGAACCATCCGGCCAGCCTGTAGAGCAATTTCCCCAAGTCATGCTTCCCTCCACGGGGGAACCTGAGACTGAGTGGTTCGATATACAGGACCCGGTTTGTGATCGCCAGCCTGGACATCAGATGCTGGCTGTTCACCCATGCGGGGCTGTCCCAGTGAGCTGATGACAGACAGATTATATTTCTTCCCTGCAGATTCATTTTCTTTTCTCCAGAATCGTTCATCTCTCTATTATCTCTCTCAGCAAGCCTTCGATCCCGTCCAACATCTTCTCCTGGCTGTATCCGGAAATTATCCTGTCCCTGGCATTTGTTCCCATCCTGGCTGCCAGGGAAGAATCCTCAAGTATCCTCAGGGCTGCCTGTACAAATCCACTGACATCGCGTGGCTTGACAAGAATACCATCGATTCCGCTCCTGACAAGTTCTGACGTCCCCCCGATATCTGACGAGAGAACCGGCTTTCCGCATGACATGCCTTCCAGAAGAGACAGGCTCAGCCCTTCTATTGCAGTTGTAGGCAAAGCCAAAAGGTCGCAACTATTGTAATAAGCGTACGTCTCCTCAGACGAAACGACACCGGCGAATATGACACAGTCATCCAGACCCCTCTCCGCTGATAACCGCCTCAATCTTTTTCCATCCGGCCCATCGCCTACGATCATCAGCTTCACACCATCCAACTTCTCGCGTATCCTCGCCAGAGCCTCGATCATATGACCGATCCCCTTATCCTTGTGAAGCCTTCCGATACAGGCGATAAGTGGCGCATCCAGGGATATACCTGATTTCTGCCTGACCCTCTCTCCTGCTTCAACATCCGGGCGGTACATATCGATATCGACCCCGTTCGGAATTATCCTTAACATGTTATCCGCAACATCAAGTTCACTCTTGATGTCCGCGGCTATCTGCCTGCTGACCGTCCCGACAAGATCGACATGCCTGAGAAACTTCTTCATGCGCCTGTGATATACAAGGCTTCTGCCCATTCGCATGAGGTCCCATGGGGAAAAAAGACTCTTTAAACCATGCTGTCTGAATTCCCTCATCGGCGTTCCATGAGCGATGAAGAGTACCGGAACACTGACTTTCTCACGGCCCTTTTTTTCAATATAACCGAAGGCTCCAGAACTTTCACTGAACACGACATCGAATGGATCGACTCTATGCAGTGCGAAGAATTTCTCTGAACTGCGCTTCCAGTAGCCGAACTCATACCTTCCAGGAATCGTACCGGAAAGAAAATGCATCGAGATGTTCTCTTCATTCCTTTTCTCTGTACGGCCGGGGCAGGCAGTCGTCAGTACGGTCACCTTGTGCCCTCTGGCCGCAAGTCCCCTGATGACGACCTGGAAATGCCTCTCCATGCCCCCTATCCCGTGATCCGGGAGTGCTCTGCCAAAGGCGCATATCTTCATTGGTTCCTTTCGGGGCAACCGGCCGGCATCCCGCTCTGAAGGGTGGTACCATTCCCGGAAACAATCGCTTCACGCGATATTATCCTTTCAACAGCCAGAGAGAGTCCCACGGAGATCCATAAAAGCATTATGATCTCCGAATCCCCGAAATTCCATTCGAACAGACCATTGATCTGAAATCCTGTCATTACGCCGGCACTCCCCAGCGCGATACCTCTGAGCAACCAGTCGCTCTGCGCCACATTCAATGCGGTCCTGATCTGTGAAATAAAGATCCAGCCGAACATCGACAGGAAAAGAACAAGTCCAGGAATACCCATGATCGCTCCGATCATGATCATATTGTTATGCAGATGCCCGTGTACCTGTTGTGCCTCATCCGACTTGTATTCCCCGTAAAGACGGGACAGATCCATATCACCGACTCCTGTAACCGGGTGGTCACTGATCATCTCGATACCGGCCTTCCACATATATGTCCGCTCGATATTACTGGAATGTCCCGGATCGAACGAACTCAAAGCTCTTTCTTTGACCGGTGCCGGAGCAAGCAGGACAAGGATGACGACGGCGGGAACAAGTACGACCAGCATCTTTCTACTCTGTATTAACATCATGACCGCAAGTCCACCCAGCAGCCCCAGCCAGGAACTCCTCGTGAATGTGAAGACCAGCGGAACGACCATCACCACACCGGCGGCAAGAGCTATGAGCCGGATCCTGACAGGGGCCTTGACCAGCGTGAACGCGAATGTGGTGAGGGCGACTATCATCAGGATCCCGCCCGACGTCATGTAGTGGTTATAGAGACGCAGCCTTTCGCCGGAAGAGGCAAGATACTTCCATATACCGATGAAGGAAAAGAGTAACATCACCGCAGACAGGGTGAACACCAGTCGACCCGCCATCTTCCTTCCGGAAACCGCTCCAGCTATCAGATAGACGATCGGAATGAGGACGACCCTTTTCAGAAAGGGCATCCATATCCCCTTCTCAACAGCGAAGATCACGCTAAGGGTGCCGATGACGATGAATGCCACAAAAAACCAGTCATAGCGGCACCTCACCAGCGGAGATCTCCGATGTAGTATCATAAATAGAGACCATGAGAGAAAAGCGAATCCGAGGGCTGTCTGTGTGACTGCAATGGAGAAAACAGACCCGGCTACGAAAATAATTATAAAAACCTCGGTCACCCGGGGGAGATATTCTTCTTTC
>JAHOYU010000114.1 GCA_019038625.1 Candidatus Latescibacterota bacterium
ACCTTACAGCTCTTGGTAATGTAGTGGTCACTTCGCGTGAGGGATATGTACTCGAGACCGAAAGCCTTGTCTGGTTGAACATTGTCGAGCAGATCCATACAGAAGATTTCGTAAAGGTGACTAGAGGGGCCGATATCCTTACAGGGTATGGTTTTCAGGGATATCCGGAATTGAAGAATATAGATATCAAGAGAGATGTCAGAGCCTATTTGAAGGACGATGAGGGACTCGTCGACGATGAGGTCGAAAGGGAGCGTACGGGTAGTGAGGAATAACAGCGCCGAAAACCTGGAACCAGAAGTCGAAAGGGTCGGCCTCGGATGTGTCGGGCTGGTAAAGGTATATGGGAAGAGGTGTGTGGTCGACAAGGTGTCGATCAAGGTGAAGAGGGGGGAAGTAGTAGGGCTTCTGGGGCCGAATGGCGCCGGCAAGACCACGACTTTCTACATGATCACAGGGATGATCAGGCCCGACGGAGGAGAGGTATTCCTCGACGGAGATAATGTGACGTCCCTGCCGATGTATAAAAGGGCAAGAAAAGGTATCGGGTACCTCCCCCAGGAGGCATCGATATTCAGGCAGCTCAGCGTGGAGGACAATCTCAAGGCGATATTACAGACCCTGCCCATTTCCAGGGCGGAGCAGAAAGAGCGCCTGGAATCACTTCTCGCCGAGCTCAATATCGAACATCTGAAAAAGAGCTACGGGTACCAGCTTTCGGGAGGGGAACGAAGGAGAGTCGAAGTGACGAGGTCGCTTGTTACCGATCCATCGTTCATGCTTCTCGATGAACCTTTTGCCGGAATAGACCCGATCGCCGTCGCCGATCTTCAGGGCATCGTATTGAAGCTCAAGGAGAAAGGGCTCGGTGTGCTTATAACAGACCATAACGTTAGAGAAACATTGTCGATAACAGACAGGGCCTATATAATGTACGAAGGGAGCATCAAACGCTCCGGAACCGCGGATGACCTTGCCTCTGATCCCGAAGTGCGGGAGATATATCTTGGAGAGGCATTTCGTCTGTAAGAACAGGATGGATCAATCATGGAAATGAAGATGGGGATGCGACTCGGAATGCAGCAGAGGCTGGTAATGACGCCACGACTTCAACAGGCGTTGAAATTGCTGCAGATGCCGACCCTTGAACTTCAGCAGGTACTCAAGCAGGAGATCCTTCAGAATCCTCTCCTGGAGGAAGTCGACGACATTGTTGACAGCCAGGAGGATGATAAGGATGATAATGAAGAAGAAAAGGAAGAGTCGGCCGATAAGGACGATCAGGACGAATGGGATGATTTCTACGACACGGCATGGACCGGTGGCGGGACCGCCGAGACGGAGGAAAGAGAGGATTTCGTAGAGAGAGTACCGGTTGCCAAGCAGAGTCTGTCGGAATATTTTTTCAACCAGTTGCGTCTTGCCACTGAGGACGAGCGGTTCCTGCAGATCGGTGAGTATATAATCGGAAGCCTTGATGATTCGGGTTACCTGACCAGCAGCATAGAGGATATTGCCAGGACGTTCGACGCTGATACGGCGGAGATCGAGGGAGTATTGAAACTCATCCAGACCTTCGATCCTCCAGGTGTGGGAGCCAGAGACCTCAGGGAATCTCTTCTTATCCAGCTGGAGATGAAGGGACTTGAGGACAGTATGGCCGCACAGATCGTCCGTGGACATTTCGAGGAGTTCAAGCAGAAGAAATATCTGGATCTGAGTAAGAAACTCAAGATCTCGATGAAAGAGATCCAGAACCAGGCTTCAGTCATCGGCACCCTCAATCCCAAACCCGGGTTGGATATTCTGGCAGACGGCCCAAAGTATGTGATACCCGATCTCGTCGTGGAAAGAGTGGGCGAGAAATATGTGATCTTCCTCAACGACCGTAATGTGCCCCGGCTTCGGATCAGTCAATCGTACAAGGACGAACTGAGGAGCAATTCGGACATCGACCCGAAGACCAGGGATTTCATCCAGGGCAGGTTGAAGAACGCCAAGTGGCTCATTCAGACTATAGAGCAACGTCGCAGGACGATGATAAAGGTAATGGAAAGTATCGTAGAAGAGCAGGCGGCATTCTTCGAAAAAGGAACCGCTGCCCTCAGGCCCCTCACTCTGCAGCAGGTGGCCAGCAAGATCGGGATGCATGAATCCACGGTCAGCAGGGTGACGACCAATAAATATGTACAGACTCCACGCGGGGTCTTCGAATTGAAGTTCTTCTTCAGCTCAGCTCTCAGTACACAGTCGGGAGAAGAAGTCTCGGCCAAGAGTGCCAAGCTGAGGATCAAGGGTATCATTGCCAACGAGGATACGAAGAAGCCTCTGAGTGACCAGAAGATCGCCGATATCCTTGAAAGTGACGGATTGATAATAGCTCGCAGGACAGTTGCCAAGTACAGAGAACAGCTTGGCATACTTCCGGCAAGGCACAGGAAAGAATATTGATTTTTTACCTGGAGTACTTTGCGATAAATGACTTTACAACCTGAAGTTCATGGTGCTGGCCGACTCCCGGTCTGGCTCAAGAGGAAGATACCTCTGCTTGGCGAGTGTTCGCGTATAGAGAGTACCGTCAGGAAGAGAGGGCTGCATACTATCTGCAGGGAGGGGCTCTGCCCGAACAGGGCCGAGTGCTATTCGAAGGGTAAAGTCACGTTTATGATGCTCGGCGATACATGTACCCGCGATTGTGGTTTCTGTAGCGTAGAGCATGGGAAGCCTTTACCCGTCGATTCTGGCGAACCTTCCCGCATAGCGGACGCCTCCCGGGAATTGAGACTTGATCATGTGATAGTCACTTCCGTTACCAGAGACGACCTTTCTGACGGTGGAGCATCTCAATACGCCGATCTGATCAGGTGTCTGAAGGAGATCGATCCAGCGCCTGTAGTAGAGGTCCTTGTTCCCGATTTTCGCGGGGATATGGACGCGCTACAGACGGTGCTCGATGCACGTCCCGATATCTTCTCACATAATATCGAGACGGTGAGGCGACTATTTGGAGAAGTAAGAAAAGAAGCGGATTATGACGGGTCTTTATCACTCCTGGCTGAGGCTGGGAAAAGGGACAGGAGGATCAAACTGAAGTCTTCGATGATGCTGGGGTTGGGAGAGAGGACGGAAGAGGTCATTGAGACGATGAAAGACTTGCTGGGAGCCGGTTGTCATTTTGCTGCCCTTGGGCAGTATCTGCGTCCGGGACTTGACCAGGTGCCGGTGAAAGCCTATATTCCGCCGGAAGATTTTGCATTGCTGGAAAAAAAGGGTTACGAGATGGGATTTCTGGAAGTGACGGCGGGACCGCTCGTCAGGAGTTCGTACCAGGAAAACCAGATCGATCGATACCTGCCGGATGCCCCCAAGCAGGGGCCAGGGCAAGGAGGAAGAATATGAAACTGACTACGACAGCCAGACATTTTGAAGCTGAACCCGGCCTTCTTGAGCATACCGAGGAGAGGCTGCTTAGGCTGAAGCGCTATTTCGATCACATCCTTAATGTCGATGTCATTATGTCAGTCGAAAAATTCCGTCATATCGCGGAAATCAATGTCCATGTAAACGGGCATGACTTCAACGCCAAGGAAGAGTCGGAGGATATGTATACCTCCATCGATAATACCGCTAAGAGTCTTGAACGCCAGATAAAGAGGTTCAAGGCCAAGCTCAAGTCGAGCCATCAAAAGAGTAAAAAGCATATGAAGGAACACATCCCGCGTGAAATCGTCATCAAATCTGACAGTGTGGGCAGTGCGAGCGGGATCGAGTTGCTCGAAAACATCGACAGGGAACTCGTGATGCTGAACGTGGAAGAAGCAATCCTTTCGATGAACAAGGTCTCCGAAGATTTCCTTCTTTTCAATAATACTGAATCGGGGAGACTGAATTTTGTTTATAAACGTTCGGATGGACATTATGGTGTTATAGATATTTCAGAATAAGTTCCTGTCATTTAAAGTGCCGGAGGAAGAAGATTTGGTAAATGAACATTCAGTTCAGCTCTTTTTCGAGGAGAACGCCGAAGAATTCAAACTCGAGGCGCTGACGGATGAGTTGTCGAGTCCGATACCGATAACGACATCGGACGTTCATCGCCCCGCCTTTGCGCTGGCCGGATTTATGGAGAATTATCTCCATGAGCGAATCCAGATACTCGGTGAGACAGAGATCCTATACATCCGCTCTCTGGATGCAGATACACAGAGAGAATCTATCGGCAGGCTTTTCACCCATAAACTCTGTTGTATCATCGTGACGAAAGCGCTTGAGATACCGAAAGATCTTCACACTCTTGCTACCGAGCACGGGGTGCCAGTACTGAGGACTGCGATGCAGACCACCGACTTCATCCACGTACTTACTGCGGAGCTTGACTATGTTTTTGCTCCCCGGACCATGATCCACAGTTCACTGGTCGACGTTTACGGAGTTGGTCTGCTGTTTACGGGAAGAAGCGCGATCGGTAAGAGTGAGATCGCTCTCGATCTGGTCGAACGAGGTCATCGGCTGGTAGCTGACGATGTCGTCGAGATAGTGAGGCATGGTGACGTGCTTATAGGCCGAGGACGTGATCATCTCAGGCACTACATGGA
This sequence comes from Candidatus Latescibacterota bacterium, assembly GCA_019038625.1. Classification (NCBI taxonomy): domain Bacteria; kingdom Pseudomonadati; phylum Candidatus Latescibacterota; species Candidatus Latescibacterota bacterium. The sequence continues at coordinate 4,596 of JAHOYU010000114.1, forward strand.
GATCAGGGGAATAGGGATAATCAACGTCATGGACCTTTTTGGCATTCGGGCCGTCAGGATACAGAAGAGGATCGAGGTCGTCGTCCGTCTCGAAGATTATGATCCGGATAAGGACTGGGAAAGATTGGGACTGGATGACCAGGTGACCGATATCCTGGGCGAGGAAGTCAGGCAGCTTGTCATCCCGATCTACCCCGGAAAGAATATCACTGTAATATCCGAAGTGATCGCTCTGAACCACATGCTCAAGGTCTACGGTATCGATGCGGCCCAGAGGCTGGATCAGCAGCTTCTTAATATGATGGAAAGCGACAAGAAGACAAGAAGGTACCTTAAGTATGATGTAGAGTGACGGCAGGAAAGAGTTTGCCGGACGATGTCATTCGTCCAGGCCGTCATGATGATCAGAGGTGATCGTGAACGAACCTACAGGAATCATAGTCACACACGGGGGGCTTGCCCGGGAACTGCTGGACACGGCCGAGCAGGTCGTGGGGAAGATACCTTTCTGTTACGCTATTTCCAACAGGGACCTTGCCGATGAGGCTCTCGTATCAATAATAAAAAAGATAATAGAACAGACTGATCCTTCGTTCACCTTTCTATTCACTGATTATTTTGGCAGTTCGTGTGCTCTCAACTGCGTGAGGGCGGTCAGGGACATGAATGATGCCGTGGTCATCAGCGGGATCAATCTACCGATTCTTCTTGATTTTGTCACTAAACGGGGCACAATGAAGCCGAAAGAGATCATCAATAATCTCATCCTTCGTGGCCGGGAGAGTGTCAAGGTCATCGATATCTGAACAATAGTTCCAGCATGCCCCGGCAGGGCAGTTACGGGCAGACATCAACCAATCGCAAAGATGAGGTGGTGAGACAGAGGATGATAATCGTTCTGAGGATAGATGACAGGTTGATACACGCACAGGTCGTGATCGGGTGGGGCAGAAGCGTCAAGCCCGACAGGATTGTCATCGCGGACGATGACGTAGCTGCCAACGAATGGGAAAAGCAGCTTTATACCTCAGCTTCCCCCGATTTCAGGGTCTCGATCCTGTCTATAGCAAGGGCCTTCGAGCAGATAGATGGGGGAGTGTTCGATAAGGAGAAGATAATCCTGCTGGTGCGAGGGCCAAAGGATGCCATGCGCCTGCTGGAAATGGGACTTGATCTCGATGAAGTGAATGTAGGGGGGATGCATTTTTCAGAGGGCAGGGAAAAGCTGCTCGATAACATCTATCTGGACCCGGATGAACGCGACACCTTGAGGGAAATGGTAAAAAAAGGGATCACTCTCGAGGCAAGAGCTTTGCCGGACAGCGAGAAGGTCATACTCAATTCGATGGTTGTCTGACAAGGGGAAAACGAAAAATGGATAAAAAAGTTCATTTTGTATTGGGCATACATAATCATCAGCCTGTCGGCAATTTCGATCATGTGATAGAGGACGCATACCAGAAAGCCTATCGGCCATTTATAGAGGTGATGGAGGAATATCCGGATATTCCCTTCGCACTTCATAACAGTGGTATCCTCTGGGACTGGCTGGAAGATAAACATCCCGATTACATAAAGAGAGTTTCCAGGATGGTCCGCGGTGGAGGGATCGAACTGATGTCAGCGGGATATTACGAACCTATTCTTACTGTGATTCCGGAAAGAGACAGACAGGGCCAGCTGGCGATGATGAAGGATTATCTGGTGGATCGCTTCAAGGCAGAGCCGAGAGGCTGCTGGTTGACCGAGAGGATATGGGACCCCCACCTGCCGGATACACTTGCAGGTGCTGGCCTCGAATATGTCATCGTAGATGATTCACATTTCAAAAGTACCGGATTCCTTTCCAGCGAGATGCGTGGATATTTTATGACAGAGGAAAACGGTTCATATATAAAGGTCTTTCCGATCGATCGGGGTCTTCGCTATCTTGTCCCGTTCCATGAGCCGGAAGAAGTCATCAAATATTTCAGGGAGATCTATGAAAACGGCGGTGACCAGAGAAAGATAGCGGTCCTGGCAGACGACGGGGAAAAGTTCGGGTTATGGCCAGGCACAAACGACCTCTGCTACAGGCAGGACTGGCTACGGCGGTTTTGCGATGCTCTGCGGACCAACAGTGATTGGCTCAGTGTGACGACATTTCCCAAAGTGATAGATTCTGTTCGGCCTCTGGGGATAGTCTATCTGCCGACCGCTTCTTACAGTGAGATGATGGAATGGGCGCTGCCGCTGAAAGCGCAGGTAGCCCATCAGCAGGCTAAGGAGATTCTTGAAGCGAGTGGTTCTTTTGCTGAACCTGCCGAGGCTGTCAGGGGAGGGCTCTGGAGAAATTTCCTCGTAAAATACGAAGAAAGTAACTGGATGCACAAACGGATGCTTTCGGTGAGTAAGAAGATAGATGAGTGGAACAGAAAAGACCAGGTCGGGTCTTCCACAGATCATTCATCCGTATACCATAAGGCACTTTCACATCTTTACCAGGCTCAGTGCAATTGCGCGTACTGGCATGGGCTGTTCGGTGGACTGTATCTTCCACACCTGAGAAGCGCGATATTCAAACATCTGATAGAGGCTGAGAATGTCATATCGGATGATGAGAGCGACGGCCGGTCTCCCTCATGGGAGATCGTCGATATGGATGGAGACGGAGTGGATGAGATACTCGTGGCCAACGATTCGATGAGAGCATGGTTCAAGCGCACGGGAGGCACGTTGCGGGAGCTGGACAGTATCTCACCCGCATTCAATCTCACCGACACCCTTACCAGGCGTGAAGAATTGTATCATGTCGATGTCAAAAGAATAGGCGAAGAGGGAGGGGGAGATCCGGACTCCACAGTGAGTATTCACAATATGGCGGTAGTCAGGGAAGAAGGCCTGGAGAAGAAGCTGTATTATGACGGAGACCCCCGGTTGTCACTGGTCGACCGGTTTCTGCCAGTTGGTGAAGGGGCTGGAGACATCGGGAAAGGTATATTTACCGAGATCGGGGATTTTCACGATGCGCTCTACGATCTGAAGACCGAATCGGACAATGGGCTTCGACTTGTTTTCACCAGAAAAGGAAGCGTAGCGCAGGATGATGAAGAAAGGGCAGTGGTCCTGAAGAAAATCGTATCGATCGATGGATCTTCTCCGGCACTGGATGTGGAATATTCTATCACTCCCGAGGGTGGTGGTCTCAGTTGTCGCTTTGCGGTGGAGAATGTTTTCTCATTTCTCGCGGGAGACGCCCCAGACAGGTATTTCGAGTTCCCCGGCAAAGAACTGGATGACAGAAAACTGGCCTCGACCGGTGAGGTCGCAGGTGTGAAGGAGATGTCTCTGGTCGATGAATGGCTCAATCTCAGGGTGGACCTCGAGATGGAACCGGCATCGCTTTTCTGGCGTTTTCCTGTCGAAACGGTGTCGAACAGCGATTCGGGTTACGAGAGGGTCTATCAGGGCTCAGCGGTCGTTCCCCTGTGGGATATCGATGCTGCTGATGGCAAAACAGTTATTTTCAGGATCAGGATCATGGTAAGACCGGCTTTTGACGGGGAGGGGATAGATCGATGAGTCCGTTTCTCGCTGTCGCCCTGGTCGGAGGTGTTCTTGCCGTAGATCACAGAAGCTCCCTCAAGTTGATGATATCACAGCCGATTGTTGGAGGCCTGATTACGGGAATCGTTCTTGGAACGCCCGCGGAGGGGTTTCTCGTTGGATCTCTGATGCAGATGATGTTTCTTGGCCTGGTGAACATAAGGGGCAGGACGACACCTGATCTACCTGTCGGTGCAGTTGTAGCGGCCGCACTCTATATCCTGACATCCGCTGAGTCGGGTGGGGACCAGCTGCTCAGGGGGAACGTGCTTTTCTGGTCGATCCTGACCGGTATCCTGGTAGCGGGACTGGGTCAGTATCTTTACGCGATATGGGAAAGGTCCTCGGTCGGTTTGACGAGTGCAGCCTTCGGATATGCCAGGGAGGGAAAACTACGGCGGGCTTCGATCATTCATATTTCGATCCTCCTGGTACATTTTGCCTATGGAGCCCTGCTGATACTTCTGCTGGTACCTGTCGGCAGAATAGCCCTTTCGGCTCTTGTAGAACTTACGTCTCCGGTCGAGGGTGGGGCCCTGACCGCACTCACAGTGATTTTACCGTTTATAGGCGTCGGTTCGCTCATGAGATTATACAGGTCTCGATCTCAGGTGTTCTGGTTCATAGCGGGTTTTCTACTTACGATTATGATCGTTCTGATGAGAGGGTGATATGGGCTGGGCTGTAATATAGGTTCTGACAAGAGGTTGCGATGTTAAGAACACATCTTAATATGATGTGGAGACTGTTTTTCCTTCAGAACTCTAGAAACGACAGGACGATAGACGGCCTGGGGTTTTTCCATGTTCTCTCACCCCTTTTCAAGGATATTGCCGAGGATGAGAATGAACTGGCCGATATGACGGGCAGGCACCTCGGCTACTTCAACGCCAATCCCATTCTCGCATCCTACATCGTCGGCGTTATCATGCATCTCGAACTGAAGAAAAAGGCAGGGGAAGATATTAGCTCGGACAGGATTGACAGGGTGAAACAGACTCTGTCGGCTGTACTTACGGCAAAAGGGGATTATTTCTTCGAAGTCATATTAATTCCGCTTGCATTGACAATCGGCAGCATTTTTGCTATCTATTCCTCGTATATCGGCCCGATTATCTTCCTGGTCTCTTATAACCTGTATCATCTTCATTCGAGGATCGGTGGTTATAGGACGGGCCTGTTAATGGGAGAGGATGTCGGGCGTGAACTCGCCGGCACTTTGTTCAGGGAACAGAAGTTTCTCGGTGGATTCGCCGCCTTCGTATCCGGGGTTTTTGCTGCTCTGGTCTTTTTCAGGGGATGGAGCCTGGGCGGTTACCGATTTGTCATATGGGGTCTCCTGGCACTGGCCGGCATCTTTTTGCTTGGCAGGAAGATTTCCTTGATATGGGTGGTACTTGTATTATTTTTAGTTTCGGCAATATTTCTGGTCGTTTTCAATGGCGGCCTGTAGCAGGAGGAGAGGTCCCTGGTGGGGGCAGTACAATGGTCACTGGAAAAGTCAAAGTAGAGAATAAGAATGGAATACATCTAAGACTGGCTGGTGAACTGGTCAAGGCCGCTACCAGGTTTAAGGCAACGGTCATGATCGGCAGGGACGGGGAACTGATCAATGCCAAGAGCATGCTTGGGGTGGCGGGACTCGGCGCGCAATACGGCACTGAACTGGAGTTGAATGTCGATGGTGAAGATGAGAAGAATGCTCTCGACACACTGGTCGATTTGATTAAAAACAGGTTCTACGTGGAAGAGTGAACAAATGGATATGAGTTCTAAAAAGGAAATGATATTCACCGGTATTCCGGCGGCGCCGGGTATTGCCTTTGGCCAGGCTTTTGTCGTGAATATCGAGGATCTCCCGGTGACGGCCGAGCCCATCGAGGACGATATGGTCGAGGATGAGATCGCCCGCATGGAATCGGCGTTGAAACAGACAGGAGAGGAACTGTCCGGGCTTCACAGCACCCTGGAGGCCGAGATGGGTGAAGAACACGCAAAGATCCTTGATTCACATATTATGCTCATCGCCGATGAATTGATGAAAACCGAGACGATCCAGATAATAAGGAACGACAAGGTAAACGCCGCCTGCGCGTTCTCAAGGGTGATCGACAAGACTCTGAGGACCTTCGACCAGATGGAAGATCAGTATTTGAAGGAGAGAGCCGAAGATATCCGTGACGTCAAAAAAAGGGTCATAAGAAATCTGTTCGGACACAAGGTGGAAGGGCTTGCAAACCTCAGAAGAGAGGCTGTTGTCGTAGCGCACAACCTTACGCCTGCCGATACGGTCGGGTTCAGGAAGAAATTCGTTAAGGCCTTTGTCTCGGAGATGGGCGGAAGCACTTCTCATGCCGCTATCATAGCCCGCTCCATGGGCATCCCTGCGGTAGTGGGGCTGGATGAGGTTCGCAGCCATATCAAGCCGTTCGACGAATTGATAGTAGACGGGATATCGGGGCAGGTGATCCTGCATCCGAAAGAAGAGACTATAGCTCTTTACGAACAGGCCCAGGAAAGATTCCTGGAGATGGAAGAAGAGCTGCTGACGATAAAAGATTACCCGGCGGTGACTCTCGATGGGCGGACGATAGAACTGTCCGCCAATATTGAGACGCTCGACGAAGTCGAAGATATAAAGAGTCATGGCGCGAAGGGCGTCGGACTGTTCAGGACCGAGTATTTTTTCATCACCCGCGGGACCCTGCCGGGCGAGGAAGAACAGTATCGCTATTATTCAGAGGTTGTAAAGAATGTGGCTCCGGACCCGGTGCTCTTCAGGACTCTGGATATCGGGGGAGACAAGATCGCGGCATGGGTCGACGACACCCAGGAAGAGAATCCCTTCATGGGCTGGAGAGGTATAAGATTCACTCTATCCCGCAAGGACATATTCCGGACACAGCTTCGAGCGATATACAGGGCCGCGGTCTTCGGCAGGGTGCGTATCATGTTTCCCATGGTCTCCATTGTGGACGAGGTCAGGCAGGCTATGGATATCTGCAGGGAAGTCCAGGATGACCTGAAAAGGGAAAATTACCAGTTTGACCATAACGTGGAGACAGGGATCATGATCGAGACTCCATCCGCTGTGGCCATGGCCGATGTCCTGGCAAAGGAAGTCGATTTTTTCAGTATCGGTTCAAACGATCTGGTACAGTACGCCCTGGCTGTGGACAGGGGGAACAGCAGGATCTCCTACTTGTACAGCCCGATGCACCCTGCCATCATCCGGCTTATAAACGATACGGCACAGGTCGCTCACAACAACAATATCTGGGTTGGGCTCTGCGGAGAGATGGTGGCAGATGCCCGGGTGAGAGGTACTCTTCTCCTGATAGGTCTCGGGCTTGACGAGTTCAGCGCGAGTGCCTATCTGATACCGGAGATCAAGAAGATCATCCGTTCGGTCACATACGACGAGACAAAATCCATGGTTAAAATGGCGCTCACAAAAGCCACGGCTACTGAAGTCGTGGAGCTGATAGACCAGTTTATCGAGGAAAAGAGACCGGAACTCAAGGAACTCATTCCTAAAGGTGCGATATAGGAACATCCGATAACATACAGGTATTCTTAAAACGTCTGCCGGGAGAATCGAATGGCTTCGGAAGCCGGTGAAAAACATTACAGCATCGATGTCGATAGAATGATCGACCGGGTCCTGGAGATGCCTGACCAGATGAGGCAGGCATGGGAGTTGGCAGGCGCTTTCGCCGGAGAACTATCCGCTCCCAAGTCGCAGATCGTCATCTGCGGGATGGGTGGCTCGGCGGTAGGCGGCAGATTGTTGAAGGACCTGATCGGCAGGGAAAAGGGCGCGTTGATCCACCTTGAGAGAGGTTACCTGTTGCCCGCTACCGCTGGAACAGATACGAAAGTCATATGTGTCAGTTACAGCGGAAATACCGAAGAAGTCATCAGCACGTTCAGAGATGGATTGTCGAAGGGGTGTGAAGTCTCGGTGATCACTTCAGGTGGCATCCTGATGGTAGAAGCTGTGAAGGCCGGTGTGCCCCTTCTGAAGATCCCGGGCGGTATCCCTCCAAGAGCTGCTATAGGTTTTCTGTTCACGCCGCTTCTCCGGATCGTGGTCGAATGGGGATTATTCTCTCTTCACGGGAACGATATTTCTTCGGCCACGGAAAATACGGAAAGTCTGCTTGATCGATGCAGGCCGGATGCCGACCTGGCGGGAAACAGTGCTCTGCAGCTGGCACATCGTCTTTATGGCAAGGTTCCATTGATATACAGTGGTGACGGATTACTTTCCGGCATATCGTACAGGTGGAAATGCCAGTTGAACGAGAACAGTAAATGTATGGCCTTTTCGAATACTTTTCCCGAACTCGGTCATAATGAGATCATGGGCTGGGAATGTCCCGAGAAGCTGAGGCAGGATATCTTCCTGATAATGCTTCGTGACGGGGATGATCATCCCAGAGTGCAGAAGAGGATGGACGTGACGAGGTCGATACTCGAACCGCTGGCAGGTGGTTTTATAGGTCTGGAAAGCGATGGTGGGGCAGGGGAACCCGACCGATTGTCGAGACTTCTTTCGATGTTGGCCATGGCGGACCTTACAAGCGTCTATCTTGCCGTAGAGTACGGAAGAGACCCCACGCCGATAGGCAAGATAGAGGAAATAAAGAAAAAGCTCGGATCGGAGGATTGATGAAAGCTGTTATTCCGGTAGCCGGAATTGGAAAGAGACTCAGACCGCAGACACATACCAGCCCGAAGGCTTTGGTGACGGTGGCGGGAAAACCGATTCTCGGACATATCGTAGATGGGCTCATCAATATGGGTGTGACTGAACTTGTGCCTATCATCGGTTACAAGGGAGAGCAGATAAGGGAATACCTGACCAGTGAATATGATATAAAGATGAATTTCGTCGTACAGACGGAGCAGAATGGGATCGCTCATGCTGTGTCTCTGACGAGGGAGTTTGCGGACAGCAGCGAGTTGATCATAATCCTCGGTGATACGATCATCGATACTGATTTCAGCAAGATACCCGAAGCTGGAGACTACGTCCTCGGAGTAAGGGAAGTGGAGGATCCACGGAGGTTCGGGATATGTGAGGTGTCTGGAGGAAAGATCACAAGTATTGTCGAGAAACCTGACGATCCGAAAGGCAACCTCGCTATCGTCGGACTTTATTATTTCAAGGATTCTTCACCCCTCTATGAGGCATGCGCACACGTGATAGAGAATGATATAAAGACGAAGGGTGAGTATCAGATCACCGACGCACTTTCCAGAATGATCGATACAGGTATAGAATTCAGTCCTTACGAGATAGGCGACTGGTTTGACTGTGGCAAGGTAGAGACCCTGCTCGAGACGAACCGGATCCTGCTTGAGGGTATGGAACCCGTAAATCACGGTGTGAACACCGTGATCACAGGCCCCTGCTTTATCGCGGAGGACAGTGTAATAGAGAATTCCGTTATCGGGCCGTATGTGACGGTTGCCGGTGGATGTTCGATCAGGGATTCGATCATCAGCAATTCGATATTGAATACAGGCAGCTGTCTTTCGAACGTGATCCTGGACCATAGCGTTATAGGAACTGGAGCAGAAGTAAAAGGTAGAAAGGGAAGTCTGAATATAAGCGACGACTCGCAAGTCGACCTTGGGTGATGAAGATTCTTTTCGTGAGCCCTGACCCTGCGAGTATCGATAGATAACTGATTTTTACAGAAATGAAAACTTAAACTGAACGTGGACTGAATAGAGAATATAGAAGGAGGACACATGTCGGAAAAACATCTTTTTACATCGGAGTCAGTCACGGAGGGACATCCGGACAAGGTCGCTGACCAGATATCGGACAGCATCGTCGATGCCATCCTGAGCGAAGATCCACTAGGCAGGGTTGCCTGCGAGACTCTTGTTACGACTGGTATGGCGTTTATCGCCGGCGAGATCCATACGAAAGCCTATGTGGATATTCCCACTATAGCGAGAAATGTGGTTCATGAGATCGGTTACGACGATCCGAAACTTGGATTTGCCGCACAGACTTCGGCTGTCATCACATCTATAGACGAACAGTCCGGGGATATAGCCATGGGGGTCGATACGGGCGGAGCAGGGGACCAGGGAATGATGTTCGGGTTTGCCTGCAGACAGACGGACGTCCTTATGCCGATGCCGATCCATATGGCACACAAGCTTGTCAGGAAGATGTCAGAGATACGCAAAAGCAAGACTCTCGATTATCTGAAGCCCGACGGGAAATCCCAGGTGACTATAGAGTACATAGATAACCTGCCTCACAGGATCGATACGGTCCTTCTTTCCACACAACACAGTGAGGATGTATCGATCGAAGAGATCAGGGAAGGCCTGACAGAGAACGTGATCAAGCCCGTGCTGTCGGAATTCGATGTAGACAAATCAGATTACCGGATACTGGTCAACCCCACGGGCCGGTTTGTGAAGGGTGGACCGAGCGCCGACACGGGGCTGACGGGCAGAAAGATCATCGTCGATACTTATGGTGGTTTCGGAAGTCACGGCGGAGGAGCTTTCTCCGGCAAGGATCCCACGAAGGTAGACAGGTCCGCGTCGTACGCGGCAAGACATGTCGCCAAGAATATTGTCGGAGCCGGACTGGCTGAAGCCTGTGAAGTTCAGCTTGCCTACGCTATCGGCGTGGTAGAACCGGTCTCGGTCATGGTCGACACTTTCGGTACGGGTAAGCAGACTGATGAAAAACTGACAGCAGTCGTTCGCGAAGTCTTTGACCTGACGCCAAAGGGAATCATCGAGAGGCTTGATCTGCGCAGGGGTATTTACAAGCAGACAGCGGCCTTCGGACATTTCGGCAGGGAAGAAGCAGATTTTACATGGGAGAAACTGAACTTTGTCGATATCTTGAAGGCAAAGTTCTGATAAAGATGCCGGACCGGGAATCCGAAGTCCGGATAGAGTTGGATCGATTAATTAGAAGGTTTTTACAGGAGATATCTGAAAGGATCAAGAATGAACTACGACGCGAAGGATCTGGGCCTCGCTCCGGCAGGGAAGGAAAGAATCGAGTGGGCGGACGAGACGATGCCTGTTCTAAAGACGATCAGGGCCCGTTTCGAGAAAGAAAAACCTCTGGACGGGATCAGGATCGCGGCATGCCTTCATGTCACTACAGAGACGGCCAACCTGATGCGTACGCTAAAGGCCGGTGGAGCGGAAGTGGCTCTCTGTGCTTCCAACCCTCTCAGCACTCAGGACGAAGTCGTCGCGTCTCTCGTGGAGGATTACAAGATCTCCACTTTCGCTATCAGGGGTGAGGATAACGATACATACTACAAGCACATCAATTCCGCGCTCGATCTGGAACCCCAGATCACGATGGACGATGGGGCCGATCTCGTATCGCTGGTCCATAAGGACAGAAGAGATCTGTTGAAGAACGTCATAGGCGGATCTGAAGAGACTACGACGGGAGTGATCAGACTCCGGGCGATGCAGGTAGCTGGTGTGCTGGAACACCCAATGATCGCCGTCAACGATGCTATGACGAAACATTTCTTTGATAACAGGTATGGGACCGGTCAGAGTACGATCGACGGTGTGATTCGCGCAACGAATACTCTTTTTGCTGGTGCCAGGGTCGTTGTCTTTGGATATGGATGGTGTGGACGCGGGACCGCGATGAGAGCGCGTGGCATGGGAGCTAACGTGATCGTCGTCGAGATCGATCCTGTAAAAGCCCTTGAGGCCGTAATGGATGGGTTCCTCGTGATGGAATCGATGGAAGCTGCAAAATTGGGCGATATATTCATCACGCTGACCGGAAACATCTCTGTGATCCGCAGGGAACATTTCGAACTGATGAAGGATGGCGCGATCGTGGCGAACTCCGGACATTTCAATGTCGAGATCGATGTAGAGGAACTCGACAAGATGGCCAGTAGCAGTAAGCATATTCGTGACGAGATCGACCAGTATATGCTTCCGAACGGGAGAAAGATCAACCTGCTGGCCCAGGGCAGGCTTATCAACCTTGCGGCGGCAGAGGGTCATCCCGCTTCTGTGATGGATATGAGTTTTGCGAACCAGTCATTGAGCGCGGAGTATCTGGTGAAGGGTGACGTGAAACTTGAGAATAAGGTCTACCCGGTTCCGGAAGCAATCGACAGGGAAATCGCCAGGTTGAAGCTCGAAGCGATCGGGTCAAAGATCGATAAGCTGACAGCGAAACAGGTGAAGTATCTGGAGAGCTGGGAAATGGGCACGTAGCTGAAGACAGTTAAAAGGGGGGCGTTATTGCGGACGAAAGCCGGTTAAGAGAACGGCTTTCTTACCGCAAAAGCGCCCCCCTTTTCTATATTAGCAGCAAGGGAAAGTAGTCAGGAGAACGTCTTTCTTACTGCAAAAAACAGGGGCCTTTTGCTATCAGGCCGACTATAGAAAGTAGGGGGAGAACGGCTTTCTATTCCAGTATCGAAAAGTTCGAGCGTTGTTCCACAATCTGGCGGGTACGGCGGTCCATCACTTCGACTATCAGGGTGAAGGCGCCTTTCCAGAGATTGTCAGTGGCTATTTCGAGGCGATGAGTCTGGGTCGAACCAAATCCAGAGGTCTCGAACACTGAGCTTATCACTGGGGGGGGGTCCTCGAGTACGGGGCCTTTGCGGCGTTTGGTCACCGGGATGATCCTGTAGTCGATCGAATAGAACGCCAGGCCTTCGCTATCTGTGTCAAACCCGTAGATCTCGAAGTAGAAGGTGAGGGGGTATGGGATCTTGTACGCGTGCAGGGGATGGGGCACGACCTGCAACTCGCCCTTCTGGAACTTCACCAGGCCTTCGACTTCCCTTATGCTGCTGGCGAAGAGGATATCGCTGAGAGCGAGGCCCCTGTCCAGTGATTTCAGTTCAATATTGGTCCTGAATACACCTTTCTTCCCGGAGGCGGTGTCGGTGGCCTCGAGACCCAGTCTGTAGTAGCCCGGTTTGAGAGCGACGACAAGATGTCCCGGGATGTGACTCGGTCCCTGCCAGACATCTCCACCTGTCTGCAAGGCATTCACTACATCGCTTACCCTTGCGACTTCGTTCATGTCCATGTCCCGCACGAGTACATCAAGTTTGATATCGGCCGTCAGCAGATCATCTTTCCGCACAAATTTTATTTCGCTGGTCGGGATCTCGAAATTGACCTCAGTCCTGATTACGTTTTCGCCGCCGCTGAAGTTGGTGACGTCGAAGAATATCGGAAGCTGGTCGTCCCTGAGTTCGACCGAGTATATGACGGGATTTTCCTTCATATATTTGTAGAAATTGTTTTTGCTCTTCTGCTGTTTCTCGGCCTGAATCGCGGCTATCATATCCTTGGGGATCTCGCCCCGGATATTCGGGTCGGCGATATAGTCTATTCGGTCAGGGTTGAAATTCATGATTCCCGCGAGCTCCTGATCGGTGACCACGTTTTCTAGTTCCTCAGGCAGAAACTCCATAAATTCGGCAAGCGCTTTCAGCTTGTCTGACTGTTCCCGGCCTGATAGCCCGTAGCTCTCGAAGGCGAATATGAACTCGCCCTGGAGACTGAAGTTCTGGAAGGCGACGAGCATGTCGAGGGAATGGTAGTACCACATTTCTCCCGGAGGGACCATGCGGTAGAAGCCGATATCGGCGGGAATAGTCCTTCTCTCGGCAGGCATGCCGTAACGGATAAGCATTTCGCCTCTTTTGTCCCAGCCGGGAGGCTTTTTCATCGGGAAGAGTTTTCGGGCGAGCTTGACGCGGGCCTCATGCTCGGTTTTTCGTTCGTTATCAGGGGATGCGGGTGTAGGGTCGAGTTCGATCCAGAACCGCTTGATCCAATCTTTTCGTTCGATCCTGTTCCCGAGAGAGAGGAACTGCTTCATCTGATGCTTGTTCATCGAGTATCGCAGGCCGAAATATGTGACGAGCTCTTTCTGCGGCAGCTTTACAAGTAATTCATTCTCACCCTTGAATTCCTCGGCTGAGACCGTCGGGGGAGAGAGGATAATAAGGGAACAAATGACGATGAAAGATGCAGAGATCGGAAAGATGATTTTATTCAACATATGAATTATCGGGACATGTTTCGTAAAGAGTAGATTATTCAATTCATCCCATCCCTTTTTCGATATTCCTGCCTTCTATTGATTCGCTCTGTGCAGCAGGATCACTCCAAGTAGAAAGAAGACAATATTCCCCAGCCAGGCTGAAAGCATCGGTTCGAGTACACCACTGTGACCCAGTGCCTGGCCTATACGGAGGATGCCGTAATAGGTGAAGCTTATCAGCAGTGTCATGCCGAAGCCGGTCGCCATAGAGGGCTTTCGCTTGGCGGACGACAGGGCTACCCCGATCAGCGCGAAGATCAGTGACGTGAACGGGAAGCTGAATTTAAAATAAAGGTCGACTTTGTATTTGTCAACCGATCCGCCCCCTCTTCTCACCTTATCGATATGTTCCAGGAGTTCAGAAAATCTCATTTCTTCCGGTTCGATATCTTCTTTGGAGAAGTCTCCCGGTTTTTCCGGTAGTTCGGGCATCTCCCTTCGCCTGAAACTCGATATCGATTCTCCCGAGTCGTGAAAATCCCTGATAGCGCCATCGACGAAGACCCATTTCAATCCATCCCAGAATGCTTTTTTCGCGTCGATCCGTCTGGCGAGGGTCGGCCCATCGTACTCGTTTACAATAACATTTACCATCATCGACATCGATATGTCATAACGTTCGGCGTAATAGGTCCTTGAGTTTTCTCCCTGGTAGTGCAGATCGGTCTTGTACCTGAACGAACTGCGCTTCTTTCTCTTCTCGATCTGGACCAACATGATCTCTTCTGATTTTCTCTTAGACATGGGGACCAGTATGTCGTTGAAGACTATGGAGGCACAGGTGATAAAAAGGGCCGAGATCAACAGAGGCATTGCCACCCGGATGAGGGATGTTCCGGATGCTATGAACGCGGTGAGTTCATTGTTGCGGGATAATTTTCCAAGAGTAAAGATCGTAGATAAAAGAACGGCTACGGGCGTGACGAGAAGAAGTATCCAGGGCAGTTCGAAGAGATAGTACGATGTGACCTGGAATATCGTCGCGTCATGGTCGATGAAATTGTCTATTTCCTCGTTGATATCGACCGTGACAAAGATCACGGCGAAGGCGATAAGTCCGAGGAAAACATTCCGCCAGAATCCGGACAAAATATATCTGTCATGAATACGCAATGCCCAACTTCCCTTTAACCGTACTGAATCCGTTTTACCGTGAACGCCACCTTTTTACCAGATTGAACTTCGTCCAGTTGATGGTCTGCGATTCGCGAACGGTGCTCCATGTGAGCAGTCCGGCCGCAAGGAACAGAATGATGTTCGGCGACCACATGGCCAGCCACGCCGAAACATACTGTCTGTCAGCGAGTTTCTCTCCACTGATCAGGAACATGTAATATACCAGAAAAAAGACGATACTGAACCCAATCGACATCGTCATCCCTTTTTTTCCCGAACGTATGGCCAGGGGCGCTCCCAGCAGTACGAAGATGATGCAACTGAACGGTATGGAGAACTTCTTGTGTATCTCCACCTGGAACCTGCTGATCATCCTTTTGGAAGAATCGATTATCCGGGCAGCGCTTTCAAGATCGTGAAGCACTTTTTCCTCCTGCCGACCGGTAGCGCGGGCTTCTACAGATGCTGAATGGTCGGGGATGATCCGTTCCGGCTGACCGCCTGGTTTTTCCCCGGCGAGGGAGGGGGCAACTTTGGAAAGCTGATCGATCATCCTGTCTGCGGCTCCTATATGCATCGTTTTTCTGTAGCCCTCGATCTCCTGTTGTTTTTCCGTAACCCTGTCCTGCATCATCTTCACCGTCATCTCCCTGTCCGATCTGTGACTTCTTTCGGAACGTTCGAGACTACGGTCAATATCCTTCATGTTGAGCGTAAAATGACTGAAGAGAGTCTTCCTGTAGGTTGAAATATCTTTTGGATCGGGCATCTCGTGGATCTCGCCGTCCTCGAGCTCGAACCTGAGTGAGTTTTCCTCGTACACATAATACATCTTGCCACGGTCGGCAATGATCGTGGTCGGAATGTTACCTTTCTTCTTATGGAAGATCTGGACATCATGGATCTCGCCTGTCTTGTCGTTTTTCTGTTTGACCAGGATCGTGTAGCCCTGGATCGCGCTTGAAAAGATGTTTTCCTTTATCTCCAGCGTTGGTTTCATCTTGCGGATATCGAGGTAGAGATTAAGGAATCGATGGTTGCTCTCGGGCAGGATGGCGTTCTGGTAATGTACCTGCCCGAGGAAGAGAAGGAAGGATGCGACGAACACCGGAAATATCATCCTGTAGAGTGAGATCCCGCTTGATTTCATGGCCGTGATCTCGTTGCCGGAGGCCAGTTGTCCGAAAGCCATGAGCGTAGAGGGCAATACCGACATTGGAATGATTAATGCGAACATATGACCGAGGCTGAGGATGAAGAACTCGAGTACAACGAGGAAAGCGACACCCTTGCCGATAAAGAGATCGAGGTAACGGAAGAGGAAATCCATAACGAAAACAAAGGTGATTATAGACAGACTGAAGAAGTATGGCTGAAGGTGAGCCTTGAAAATATATCTGTCAATTATATGCATAATTTGCAGTTACCATGTTAAGCCGTAAGTCCAGAGCCGTTTCTCCGGCCCAGTGAAAAAGATGCAATCTTTGTTCCGGGGCCGTCTGGACATGTAGAAGACAAATAGACCGTGCACTGCTGACCCCCCTGGTCCTCTGACAAATCGACCGGCAGGGGTGTGGTGTATTTG
The DNA here is from genome assembly GCA_019038625.1 of Candidatus Latescibacterota bacterium. Taxonomy (NCBI): domain Bacteria; kingdom Pseudomonadati; phylum Candidatus Latescibacterota; species Candidatus Latescibacterota bacterium. Next base: position 20,990 of record JAHOYU010000114.1, read on the forward strand.
TACCCTTTTGTGGACAGGGAGGGGGTTTTCTGTATCTTTTCAAGGACAGAATGCCAGCCTCCTGGAGCTCCGGGTAGAACGATGTAACACCGTTGTGGTTACATCAAGTAATTTATCATATTATGGTTTGCGCTGGACAGTCAATTCTGGCATCTTCAATTGAGGGTGGATGAAGAAACAGAACGGAAAAACAAACTGTCTCCATGATAAGTATTCCCGGCTGTTAATGCTACCGGGGGATTCTGCCTGTCGCAAAGGACCACTCTCCGGTCGACCAGGGTCAGGGGCCGGTGTCCTTTCAACCCCCAAAGGCTGTTCATCGATCATTGGGGCGATTCGTCAACTCCTTTTCCTGCTGATGGTTCTGCCGCTTGTACTGCTTGCCCTACCCCTGAACGCGCAGATCGTCGATACTGCTGAAGATATCTGGAATATAGATCTTCTCGATATATCGGAGCAGATCGAAGTAAGATATTATATGGCGGAAAATGAGGGTCGTGTCCCCCCGAAGTATCTGCTCATCAACAATATCTGTTTCTTTCCGAACTTTCTTCAGAGCGAATTCGATCTAAGGAAACTATTTATTGAATACGATCCGATCACCGGCCGGATATTCAAATACAGGGTTCCCCGTACTTATTCATTTTCCAGAACGGAAGAGCGAGACGGTGTCTACTATGTCAGAAGCATGAGGAATGTAGATATTCCGGGGATGTCTATACGATCGTATTCATTGGATGAGCGCGCTGATGTGATTGGCATCGCGGGATTCAAAAAATCCTGGATCTCGGACATAAGGTACAACCTCCAGCGGGAGAGACAATCACGGCGTTCTGGAGGCCTGATAGACCTTAATATACCGATCAAGTTGCCGAAGCAGATCGAGTGGCTGATCGGTGATGGGGAAGAGACAAGGTTGACCGTATCTGGTAAGGAGACGATCACGATAGGAGGGACGTCGAAATGGTGCGCCAACTGTCCGGTGACTGAGGGACGGCCGAAGCAGCAGAAATTTCCCGACCTCGATATGGAACAACAGCTCACAGTCAATCTTCACGGAAATATTGGCGAGAAGATACATGTGAATATAGACCATTCCAGCATGGGGTCAGGTATGGGTTCGACGAACAGGGTGAGCCTGAATTACGAGGGGCTGGATGACGAGATAATCAGGTCCATTGAAATGGGCGATACGGACCTTACTCTCAGCGGAGCCCAACTGATAAGCTATTCGGGTGCGGCGAAAGGTCTGTTCGGCGTGAAAGTCAAGGCGCAGCTCGGTATCGCCGACATAACAATGATCGCCAGCAAGGAGGAGGGCGAGAGCGCCACCGGCAGCTACTCAGGAACTGGAGGACAGAGCAGCGAGACGACTATACCCGACTATAATTACATCAAGAGACAATATTTCTATTTCGAGACTCCGGGCGAGTCTTTCGAGACGCCACAACCGGGATTTATTAATTCTTCGATCCGGTATTTTCCAGTGATCGGCGGGTCCGATAACGATATGATCGAGGTCTTCATCTCCCTCGAACAGTATGAACTTCAGAATTACCAGGGCGGAGCAAAGCTCCAGTTGAAAGCCTGCGCCGACCCGGAAAACGACGGAGTGACGGGGGACGAGGAGGACAACATCGTCCAGTGGTACGGGATCCTCAGAGAGAATGACGCGACAGGCCAGGGAGATTACTCTCTTATCCAGCTGATCGGTGACGACAGCCAGGTCAGGTATCTCGGGATCAGGCTTAATTCACCTCTCAGGGATACCAAGTCTCTTGCCGCCAGGTACAAGTCAGATGGAGGATTCCCCGATGAACCAGCGCAGCATTTTGAGGTGGGCGATTATAATATCTACCCCGATATCCCCGAGGAGGAAATCCTTCTTGCCGAATTGATATGTCCCGAGGCGGATAACCAGAGCGACCCCAAGACGAAGGGAAGATTCTGGTCGACATGGAACATGATGTTCCGGAACATCTATTCTCTTGGAGGCGCCGGCCTTGCCGACGGCGCCATAAAGGTCAGGATAGACAAAGTCTCGACGATTATCGGAACAAAGTATATTCAAAAGGATACAGGGCTCGATTTTATGCAGATCTTCGGTCTCGATCAGGAGAACACCGAAGGTCTCAGGGCACCGGACGGACTGGTAGACGACAAGAAAGGCGTCATCAATTACTATTACGGATATATTCAGTTTCCGTGGTTCGAACCTTTCAAGATACCGAAATCGCAGCTTGTCACCTACCTCGATCCGGCTTATGAACCCGACCCGTTCTATACTCCCTCAGCCGGTGTTGAGGCGAACGCCGATTCAGTGTTGAAGTACCTCGAACTGAACGAGATGATCTATCTCGACTATGTCAAAGAGGGACTGAACAATCCCCCCAACAATTTCGATATTGTGATAGAGACGAGCAGTGGCAGTCGGACATTCCAGCTCAACGCATTCGATATCATCCAGGGGACAGAAGTCGTTTCGGTCGATGGCGAGAAGCTGTCCGCCGGCACGGACTACACGATCGACTATTTATCCGGGACTGTAACTCTAAAGGGAGACCGCCTGCTTACGATGACTTCAGACAGCAGGGTATCGATAGAGTATCAACACAAGCCCCTGGTCGGTGGAGGCAAGACGTCCCTGCTGGGGATAGGGGCCAATTTCAACATTTCGTCCAATTCAAGGATGAATGCCAGCTTTCTCTACAATTCGGTCGGAACACCGCGGTACAACCCACGGCTCGGCGACGAACCGACGAGGATGATGGCGGCCGACATAAACGGATCGTTCCAGTTTTATCCACAGTGGATGACATCGATGGCAAACATGCTGCCGCGAGTCGATACCGACGCGCAGAGCAGCCTGAACATAAGTGGTGAGGTGGCTGTCTCCATCCCGAATCCGAATACGAAGGGAGAGGCATTCGTTGACGACATGGAAGGTGTCGAGAACAGCGATCAGGTGACAGTTGTCAGAAAGCTGTGGTACGAGGCGAGTCCTCCGATCGATCCTCTGAATCCAGGGTCGATCCTCGATCCGGTAACGGATGCCGATTTCTTCTGGTACAATCCTGTTCGAGAAGAAACGAGCCCACTCTATAAATATACAAGCAGCAAGAGAGATCTCAACCCGAGACTGGATGCGAGAGAAAACTCCGCGATAGCTTCCCTCTTTCTAAAGACTATCGATCCCCAGCCGGGTGACTGGTGTGGAGTGATGACCGGATTCGCGGGCGGACTCGACGTGCAGACCGCGCAGTATCTGGAGATATGGGTGAACGATTTCACGCTCGATCCAGAGGACAGAAATGGAGTGATCCACATCGATTTCGGCAGGATCGACGAGGATTTCCATCAGCCGGAACTGGATGCCTTCGATGATGAGAGACAGATCGATTGGACGAACGAGTACGATACCGGTTTCCCCGACGATGACCTCGGTGTATATCCGACCAATTTTGACAACACATGGAACGACAACTGGAAAATCTACAATGGTATCAACTCGCGTGAGAACAATAACTACCATGATACCGAGGACCTCAACCGCAACAGCAGGCACGACGTGAGAAACGAATATTATTCCCTCACCCTGAACCTTGCGGACACAGCGCTGATCGACATTCAGAGAGATTTTCCCAAGGACCAGTATTCCGATTACTGGAACGATGCGACAAAGACAGAGGCGTACGGTGGCGGCCAGTACCAGGTAAATAGAAAGAAATCCTGGAGGATGTACAGGCTGGACCTTTCAAAAGTCGAAAACCCATCAGGTATTCCCCCAAGAATGGATGCATTACAGCATATCAGGATCTGGGTGGAGAATCCATTTGAGCTCAGGGCTCAGGCCGAGAACGACGGTTTGATAG
>JAHOYU010000115.1 GCA_019038625.1 Candidatus Latescibacterota bacterium
TGATTGAGCGAAGCTTCTGCCTGAGGAAGAAGAAGGTGATTGTCGCGGAGATCGTCTCAGCGATCGGGAAGATAGAAAGTGTAGAGGACATGAAGGTGGCAGAAAGGATATGTGAGGCCAACCCCGGGCCGTTCGCCAGTATAGTCCTCGTCGCCTTGAGGAACAGGGGTATGGACCTGGATGAACTGAAGGAGGCGATACTCGACCAGGGGAGGCAGGAGATCAGGACTCTCGAGCGGGGTCTTGTGGCGCTGGAAACGATAGCGGTCGCGGCGCCGCTGCTGGGGTTGATGGGCACGGTTCTGGGAATGATAAAAGTTTTTAATGTGATTTCTGAGCAGGGGATCGGGCAGGCCAGCATCCTTTCGGGTGGCATATCCGAGGCGCTTATTACTACTGTGACGGGGCTGGCGGTCGGGATTCCAGCGCTTGTCGCCTATAATCTTCTGACGAACAGGGCCGAGAGCCTGGTCCTCGATATCGAAAAGTACTCGTCGGGCCTCCTTCGTAGTATAAGGGCGATGAAAACAGGCGAAGTTGCCGGAGTGGAGCAGGGGGGGACGGGCTGATGCAGTTCAATGAGAAACCGAAAAAACGGGTGGTCATCAGCATAACATCGTTGATCGATGTGATGTTTCTTCTGTTGATCTTCTTCATGGTGACTTCGACCTTTCTCGAGCAGGCGGGGATGAAGCTCGACCTTCCCTCGGCTCAGAGTGCCGAGATGACTGTTACGCGTCGGCTCGTTCTCTTTATCGGGGCCGATAACGAGATGGTATTTGGCGGTCGCGCGGTGCCGATTGACAGCCTCGAGATACTTATGGCCGAAGCGGCTGCCACATCGGAAGACGGCACACTCGTTCTGAAGGCCGATAAGACCGTCCAGCACGGCACCGTCATCAGGGTGATGGATATCGCAAAACGGGCCGGGATGAAGAGGCTCGTGGTGGGCACGAAGGAAGAAGGGCGGTAGAAATCTGCCGCCACTGGGTCATTATTAGTAGAATTCCGCTTATTACTTCTTCGCAAATCCCGTTAACCATATGAGAACAAACAAAATGCAACGATAAAAATAATTTTGTCAAAGCACTGAAATAATCCCGATATTGCTTGCTTATGACGTAGTCTCTTTGTAAGTTTCCTGTGGTCTTTGAAACCTTACCCTGAGGAGGGACGGATATGGCAGACCGCTCGTATAACGCCTTCGAGATGGCGCAGTCGCAGTTTGACAAAGTGGCTGATCAACTCGATCTCGACGAGGCCACCAGAGATCTTCTCCGTTACAACGCCCGCGAATATCATGTAAGCATTCCAGTCAGGATGGATGACGGAAGTTTCAAGGTATTCCGTGGGTTCAGAGTCCAGCACAACGATTCCAGAGGCCCCGCAAAGGGCGGAATCAGGTTTCACCCGATGGAAACGATCGATACTGTCCGTGCCCTGGCGATGTGGATGACATGGAAGACGGCCGTCGTCGACATCCCACTGGGTGGAGGCAAGGGTGGGGTTATCTGTGACCCGCACAACCTCAGTATGCGCGAGCAGGAACAGATCTGCCGCGGCTGGATACGACAGCTATCCAGAGACATGGGGCCTGTCAACGACATACCGGCTCCGGACGTGATGACAAACGCGCAGCACATGCTGTGGATGCTCGACGAATTCGAGACTCTTCGTGGCGAAAGGCTCCCCGGGTTCATCACCGGAAAACCAGTCGGAATGGGTGGTTCGCTTGGACGCACCGAAGCGACAGGGTATGGAGTGATATTCACAGTGAGAGAGGCCCTGAAAGAGCTCGACATACCGCCGGCAAAGACAACGGCCAGCATACAGGGCTTCGGCAATGTCGCTCAGTACGCGATAGAGCTGTTCAACCGGATAGGCGGCAAGGTCATATGCGTGTCCAGTTGGGACCAGAAAGACCAGACTTCATACAGCTTTAAAAAATCATCCGGAATAGATCTCGATGAGTTGAAAGGGATCACCGACCGTTTCGGGGGGATCGACAAGGGCAAGGCCGCGGAGCTCGGTTACGAAGTGCTGCCGGGCGAGGCATGGATAGAGCAGGAAGTCGATATTCTTATCCCTGCCGCTCTTGAGCATCAGATAACAAAGGAAAACGTCTCGAAGATAAATGATTCGGTCAAGATCATAGCCGAGGGCGCCAATGGTCCGACCACTCCTGAAGCCGACGAAGTGATCTCGAAGCGTGGCATCTTTATGATCCCCGATCTGCTGGCAAATGCAGGTGGAGTGACATGCAGCTATTTCGAGCAGGTACAGAGCAACATGAATTACTTCTGGGATAAGGACGAGGTCCTTGGTAAACTGGACTCGAAAATGACATCGGCGTTCAACGCTGTATCTGAACTTGCGGAAAAACGCAAGCTCTACATGCGCGATGCCGCGTATGTCATAGCAATAGGGCGCGTGGCCCAGGCAAGTAAAGATCGCGGTTGGGTATAATAGCTCGTGAAAGATACGCCAGACCACCGGAACGGATACTCGATCACCCGGTTTGACAGACAGTTCTTCACCGGGAAGGAAAGATTTACGTTTATCGGTTCCGGAGAGCTCGGCGGGAAGGCCCACGGCCTCGCGAAAATGAGCGGAATACTCGGCGTAAAGCCTGGCAACGCATTCGAACCGGATATATCCGTCTCAATACCGAGGCTGTCGGTCATTACCACCGAATATTTCGACCTGTTTATGGAGGAGAACGACCTCTTCGAGGTGGCTCTCTCCGGCAAACGTGACGATCTGATAGCGCACGCCTTTCAGAAGGGTTCGCTTCCTGTAGGACTCGCCGGCGATTTGCGGGCCATAGTCGAGCAGGTGCATACTCCACTGGCGATCAGGTCATCGAGCATGCTCGAAGACGCCATGTTCGAACCTTTCGCCAGCGTCTACGCCACCAAGATGGTCCCCAACAACCAGCCCGATGCCGATTCGCGTTTCAAGAAACTTGCCGAAGCGGTGAAATTCGTCTATGCCTCGACCTATTTCAAGTCGGCTCGCGATTACATGCGAGTCGCGAGTCATACGATCGAAGACGAGAAGATGGCAGTGATCATCCAGGAGATAGTGGGGAACCGTTTCGGTGAACGGTTCTATCCACACTTATCCGGCGTGATGCGTTCATTCAATTTCTATCCGTTCGGCCGAGCCACTCCGGATGACGGGATCGTCGAGCTCGCTCTCGGGCTGGGAAGGACGATCGTCGACGACGGCATCTCGTGGCCCTTTTCACCGGCATATCCGGCGACGCCTCCACCGTTCAAATCAACGGGTGACATGCTCAAGCATTCTCAGACCGGCTTCTGGGCGGTCAACATGGGCAAGCTTCACAGGTATGATCCTGTCGAGGAAAACGAGTATCTCGAACAATACTCGTTAGGTGATGCCGAATACGATGGCACGATTAACCTGATCGCGTCGACTTACAACGGGCAGGACGATCGAGTGGAGAGCGGTACTTTCTTCACGGGGCCGAGGCTGATCAACTTTGCGCCGGTCATTCAGGACAGGGGACTTCCACTGAACAATCTTCTGAAAGTCGTGAGAGAATCCTGCGAGGACAGGCTTGGCACCATGGTGGAGATCGAGTTTGCCATGAGGCTTGGAAAAGAATTCGGGGAACCTGCCGAATTCGGGTTCCTTCAGGTCCGGCCGATGGTCGTGGCCCAGTCGGATGTCGAAATTACGGATGAAGAACTCGGCGACGAAAACACACTCCTCGCGTCCCGGACAGTACTCGGCAATGGCAGCCTCGATACGATAACCGATATAGTATATGTCGATCCCGACAGATTCGATGTGAAGGATTCTCTGAAGATAGCCGAGGAGATAGACTCGATAAATTCAAGGCTGGTAGATGAGGGGCGCAAGTATGTCCTGATAGGTTTCGGGCGTTGGGGGACCACCGACCCCCTTGGAGGAATCCCCGTGGACTTCGGTCAGATATCAGGCGCCAAGGTGATAGTAGAAAGCTCTCTTCCTGATCTTAATTTCATGCTGAGCCAGGGGTCGCATTTTTTTCACAATGTAACCAGTTTCAAGGTCTTTTACTTCTCGATCCAGCATGGTGGAGAATTCAGGATCGACTGGAACTGGCTGAAGAGTATGAATGTTTTTTCCGAGACCGAACATGTCAGACATCTGAGGCTTGACTCTCCCCTGACCGTCAAGGTGGATGGCAAGCACGGACGGGGGATGATCCTTCATGGATGAGCATAGGAATAACACCGAAGACCCTCTTCGTTTTTTTAAGGAGCGTGAGAAAGAACTCGAGTGTCTTTACAAGATAGAGGAGCTCATCAATGTCCCGGATGCTTCACAGGAAGACATCTGTATTGGTATCATCGAGGCGATACCATCGGGATGGCAGTATCCCGAGGTCTGTTTCGCCCGTATCGATATAGGCCAGGAAAGCTATTTCAAGCCGGGATTCGAACCGACGACATGGGTCCATCAGACTGACATAACAGTTCATGGAAAGCAGGCGGGAACGATCTCCGTCTACTACGGCAGGAAGAAGCCCCACGCCCACGAAGGCCCTTTTCTAAAGGAAGAGCAGAGACTTCTGCGCACGATCGCCAGCAGGATCGGTGATTACATGATGCACAGGGAAGCCAGGATAAAGGCAGAACAGAACGGGGGACTTCCAGCATCTGCGGACACCGGTGAATGGAAAGTAGTTCTTAATCTCCTGCGATATACCGATATGGACCTCTTTTATAACGTGTCTGAAAGGATGCTCAACCTTCTCTGCTGGAACGGCGTGCAGGAAGCCGAGGAGATTCACAAGGCGATATCGCCCGAGACAGGTGGCATAAACGGCCTGCCCAGGGAAGAGGAGAACCAGCCGCTTCGGCGCACGATTTTACGTCTCACTGAAGAGATGAGTCTCAAGATATTTGATATCGCTTCGAATCAGTTCGAGGACGATCAGATGACCGCCTACCTGCGGAAATGGATAAAAGACGACAAGTTGAAATTTCTAATGCAGATAGCCAACAGGAACATTGGACTTCCAGAGATCATATCGGTCCTCAGGCAGTATCGTGACATGGACTGGAAGAGGCTCAGGCTTTCTCTGAATTCAAAAACGGGGGTCATCGTCTCCCTTATCCGCAGGCTGATGTCTACTCAGCTGGACTACATCAACATAGCAAAACAATATTGCAGCATCCCGGACTTCTTCGGGTTTGTCGACAGGATGGTCTACAGTTCGGAAAGCCATGGCAGACTGGGTGGCAAGAGTGCCGGACTGTTTCTGGCGAGCATGGTGATAAGGGGGGCGGCAGAGGAAAACAGCGAACTTTCCGGTATAATAGTGCCAAAGAGCTGGTATCTGGCTTCGGACATCATTCAGGGGTTTCTCAAATACAACCACATGGATGAGATCGTAGAACAGAAATACAAGGACATCAACCTGGTGAGGCTGGAATATCCGCATGTGATCAATTCGTTCAAGAACGGCCGTTTTCCTCCCGATATCGTTCAGGGCCTGTCGATGATCCTGGATGAGTGTGAGGGGAGACCCCTGGTCATCAGAAGCTCGAGTCTGCTCGAAGACAGTCTGGGAGCCGCTTTCAGTGGAAAGTACAAGAGCCTCTTTCTGGCGAACCAGGGCAGTAAGCAGGACCGACTGGAAGCCCTGATGGACGCCATATCGGAAATATATGCTTCCATTTTCGGTCCCGACCCGATCGAATACAGGGCCGAGCGGGGGCTTCTCGATTTTGCCGAGGAGATGGGGATCCTGATCCAGGAAGTGGTCGGTACCAGGGTAGGGGATTATTTCCTTCCTGCTTTTGCCGGAGTAGCTTTCAGCCGAAACGAGTTCAGATGGTCTCCGCGGATCAGGTGTGAGGATGGGTTGATAAGGATGGTGCCGGGACTTGGGACCCGAGCTGTCGACAGGGTCAGCGACGACTATCCGGTCCTCATCGCGCCCGGCCAACCGGGGCTTCGAGTGAACGTTGCGCCCGATGAGGTCATTCATTATTCTCCAAAGATGGTCGACGTGATAGACCTGAAGAAGAATTCATTCGAGACGATCCGGATAGACGATCTGCTTCGGGAACATGGCGAGCAGATGCCGATGATAGAGAAGATGGTCTCGGTCTGTGAAGGTACACATATACGAAAACCGATGGCGATGAGCATCGACTTTGCGAAGGATGAATTGCTATATACCTTCGAAGGCCTTTTGAGTGATACCTCATTTATCAAGAAGGTACATTCGATGCTTACCGTCCTTGAAGAGAAGCTCGGCACTCCCGTCGATATCGAGTTCGCCCATGACGGCAGCGATTTCTACCTTCTTCAGTGCAGGCCGCAGAGTTCCTCGGAAAATATATCGCCGGCCGCCATACCGAAAGATCTGCCAGAGAAAGACATCCTTTTTTCAGCGAATAAATATATCTCGAACGGGCGTGTGCCCGATATCACCCATATAGTCTACGTCGACCCTGAGTCCTATGGCAGCATTTCATCGCGGAGTGAACTGCTGAGGGTGGGAGAGGCTGTGGGGAAACTTAACAAGATCCTCCCCAAGCGCCAGTTTGTTTTGATGGGGCCGGGTAGATGGGGGAGCAGGGGAGATATCAAGCTTGGAGTCAAGGTCACCTATTCGGATATTAACAACACAGCAGTACTGATCGAGATCGCCCGAAGCAGTGGTGACTACAAGCCGGATCTTTCTTTTGGGACCCACTTTTTCCAGGACCTGGTCGAAGCACGGATCAGGTATCTCCCTCTTTACCCCGACGACAGCGGAGTCATTTTCGGTGAAAGGTTTTTCAAAAACTCGTCAAACCTGCTCGGTGACATGCTGCCGGAGTTCGCCGGTCTTTCAAATACTCTTAAGTTGATAGATGTGCCGGAGGCCACTGGCGGCAAGGTGCTCAAAATCCTGATGAATGCGGACCTCGGAGAGGCCGTGGGTGTATTGTCAGGACAGGGTGGGGACAATGATGAGATAGAGGAGATAGTGGTCGACGCTGAAAAACCTACCGACCATCTATGGATGTGGAGACTGAAGATGGCAGAACAGATCGCTTTACAACTCGACGCGGAAAGATTTGGAGTCTCTGGATTCTACGTATTCGGCAGCACGAAGAACGCCACCGCCGGGTTGGCGAGCGACATCGATCTGATAGTGCATTTCAGCGGCTCGCCTGAGCAGCTTAAGGATCTGAACCGGTGGTTGGAGGGGTGGAGCCTCTGCCTGGACGAGTTCAATTATCTCAAGACAGGTTACAGGACGGGGGGGCTGCTCGACGTTCATATCGTCACTGACGAGGATATTAAGAACAAGACCAGTTTCGCCGTGAAAATAGATGCCGTCACCGACGCGGCAAGGCCCCTGAAGATGAAATTATCGAAGAAGGACTAGATCAGTTCTCTCGATGGGGATCCGGGGTCTTCAAGAGTAAACTTCACTACAGCGAGTTCGGGACCGTCATGAGCGGCGGACAGCATGGTCGTCCTGCCGATCCGGTCTTTCCATGAGCCGGAAAGTCTGGCTGATTCGTGAATATGTCCGTGCATGGTAATCAGCGGTTGACGCTCCTCTATGAAACGGCGTATCGCGATGCTGCCCACATTCACATCCATCGGGATCCCATCGATCATACGTCCGTCGAGAGCTGCCCTGTCGAGGGCTGTCTTGTAGGGAGGCGCGTGAAAGAGGAACACGGCCCCTTTGAGGTCATCTTCTCCAGTGAGGGAAACAAGATCCCCGGCGATAGTCTCAAACCGTTTTTCATCCTCAGGTATGGGTGCGGAATAACGACCTTCCTCGGGGGAGACGCATCCTGGGTCCGTAAAGCGGGACACGTCATACCTCTCCCAGTCCTTGAGCATGAAGGGGCTGGGTGGAGTGTAGGCGTAGCCGTAGACACTCCAGTCAGAGAATGACACTTTGCGTCCATGAACGTAAATGATCAGGCCTTTTCCAGAGCTGGATCGCAGGTCCGCTTCGACGGCCCGGCCATCGTCGTTTCCGGGGATAATGAATATGGACGGAAAATCCACTCCCATGGCGTAACGCAATCCTGATAACTTTCCGAAAAGATAGTCGGTGACGAAATTGCCGGGAGGGCCGTCCGACGCTAGATGCGGGAGGATATCCCCGCCTATGAAGACCGCGTCTGGAGAAGTCTCCAGGATTATTTTGAACAGCTTCTCATACCGGTCTGTCCTGCCATGAAGATCGGAGACTAATATACACTCTGTCATAGATCACTACGCTCCTGTATTGACTACCAGGTGCTAATATAATCGATTCTGCCAGAGTAACGAACCTGTTTATTGTCTTGCGGACAACTTCCTTATGATATCCTCCGAGGCCATCACGATGCCGTTTGCCGCAGGGTAGAAAGATTGATACGGCTGAGC
>JAHOYU010000116.1 GCA_019038625.1 Candidatus Latescibacterota bacterium
GTTATATGTCGAGCCGGACAGGTATGATGTCAACAGCCCATCCTCTCTGGTAGGTAACGGCCCCGGAAGCAGGGCGAAGAACTTTCACTTCAGTCACGTATATCATACCATCTTCTGGGATTCGGGGAATCTCAATTCCGGGACGATCACAGAAGGCACCGCTCATAGCGACAAAAGTAATGACTGTCAGATGTTGCTCGACTGGATGAACTTGTCGGAACATAAGGTGGGGCTGTGGGTGATGGGGGATGATGTGGCGAACGATCTCGCTGGATCACCTGCCCCTTCGGCGCTTGGCCTTTTGAACGTCTGCGGGGTCGAATGTCTGAACGATAGTTACTTTGAGCTCTCCGGTGGCCATGTTGCCGGCGGTGTCGTGAATCCTCTGGTGGCGGGGGTTGGAATATATACTGGAATTACATACTATGTCTTCGGCGGCTGTCCTGTGATCAACGGTTTCGACGTACTCGAGACAACGGGCACCGGTGCCTACTCACTGCAACTGCCCGACTACAGCAGTAGCCAGTATTACATCGGAGTAACAAACAGCCAGCTGAACTCGGCTGCTAGTCCGATGCGCACATCATGGATCGGCCACAGTATGATGTATGTGCGTAATGTCGGAGAGGGCTATCCGGTTCGGGAAGAGCTGCTTCAAATGACAATGACTTTTTTCGTGGATTATACCTTCCCTCCTACGGGTACCGGAGATATTCCTGCAGTATCCTCTCTCACCCAGAACTACCCGAACCCGTTCAATCCGTCCACAACACTTAATTTCGGTATGGCGAAAAAAGGCCATGTGAGCCTGAAGATATACAATGTCGCGGGGCAGCTCGTGCGCATGCTGGTAAATGAGGAGCGCGACGCGGGCAGCTACAGCGAGATCTGGGACGGAACATCCGATTCGGGGTCGAAGGTCGCGAGCGGCGTCTACTTCTACAGGATGAAGACAGGCAGTTTCGAGCAGAACAGAAAGATGGTGCTGCTCCGATAGCATCATATTTTTTGAATAACCAGGGTCAAAAAAGGCCCGGCTGCCAGGTCGATGAAGGACTCTGCAGCGGGGCCTTTTTCTGTGTTACTGCGTTACGGCTCAGTCGAAATGCATGTTGATGATCGGAAGCACACGCGCACCTGATGGATTATTTTTCGCGATATTGATCAGGCCCAGCTGGATGCCCTGAAGATTTTCAGTAAAATTGACCAGGCCGATTGCGAGTCCCTGCTGGTAGTCGTTGTACCAGTTTACGCAACTCGCGGAAACCCCTTTCATCTCATCCGCCCTGACCATGATTCCTGCTGTGGCGGCTCCCGTTATCTTTCCGGCGCGGATACTGATCCCGCTGACTGCCAGGCCGAAGAGTTTGTTGTGTACCTTGATATCTATTCCGTGTGCTACGAAGATTCCCGCGTTCTCGGCCCGGATCCCGATCAGCTCAAAGTCTTCATCATCATCAATTCTGCCCCTGGATCTGGTTGTGATCAGGTCTCCGTTGATCCCTCCCAGGCCTCCGATCGCAATGCCAAAGATGTCGGATTCGGAGATTATGGCTCCGCCTGTCATGTGGATACCGGTAAGGTCGCGTTGGGACACTGTGACGATTCCGCTGAGAGAGATACCTGTCATGTCACCTTGCGAGACATTGGCGAGGCCACTGATCATGATGCCGGTCTGTTTTTCGTCAGCAACATTGGCGAGGCCGGCAACGCTGATACCGGTCTGTTCCCCATCAGCTACATTGGCAAGACCACCGACAGATATTCCTGTCATGTTTCCATCGCTGACGTTGGCAAGCCCTCCGACAGATATTCCCGTCATCTCTCCATCGCAGACGTTAGCCAGGCCCCCGACGGATATCCCGGTCACTGATCCATCGCAGACGTTCGCCAGGCCACCCAATGTAAATCCACTTACAGAGCCGTCAGTGACATTGGCAAGCCCTCCGACAGATATTCCTGACAACGAACCGTCGGTGACGTTGGCGAGTCCTGCTATTGAGATTCCGTTCAGGTCTCCCGCGATGACGTTTGCCAGCCCACCGCAGGTGATTCCGGAGGCACTGCCATCTGCAATGTTTGCCAGCCCTGCTATTGTTATCCCGCTTACCGGGCCATCCGCGACAGTGGCAATGCCGCTCAGAGCTATGCCGTTGATCTCTCCTCCACTTACAGTCGCGACACCGGCGACAGCTATTCCCGAAATGGAACATTCCGCTTCAACAGATAGAAGGCCCGCCAGCAGGCCTGAAAGCTCACACCCCGAGGGGCCGTAAAGTCCGAGGGCAATTCCACTGATCCTTGCATCCGGGTTGTATCCCGGCTTCCAGAGAGTGAAATTGAGACCGAGCACTTCTTCAACCTCGCTGTCCCGGAAGTTGATCCTGACCCCCTTCATGTGACTCGAATTTCCAAAACTCAGGCCATAACCATTGACAGCCAGGTCCAGGCTTCGATGGCTGTCGCTGCTTTCGCCGCGATATTTTCGAATATTATGGCTTTCGATCCCCATTGCTGAAGCGAAGCTGGAGAGAAGGAGAAGAGACAAAATGGACAAAGCTGCTATTCGTCTTAGCATTTCAAGCCTTTCAGTAATAGATCTGCCGGGAATAAGACATTTACGACTGTGCATTTGAAGCCTTTTAATAACTAACACGCACCCTCGTTCGGTATTATGTAATAAAATACGGATAATATCGAAGTATGTTGCATGGAAAGAGAAAACCCCTGATTATTATACAATCAGATCCTCGAGTATTTCTGAGGCTGATCTTACGAATGACAGGCATTTTTCGAAGTATTCCCTGTTTGCGTGGACAGAATCGTAACCTTCAGGAGTACTTATATCGACGCCCAGCAGCTGGTTGCATTCAAGGGAGCCATGTTTTTCTCTGAATCTGCGCGCAAACTCCTTTACGAGAGCATAATTTTTTTCCCTGATTTCAGTCTGTCCGGCTTCGGTACGTCCAAAATGAAGGCCAAGCACCATGAAAGCCCCTGTCACAGCGCCGCACACTCCACCCATCCCACCCATTCCCCCACCGAAACTGGATGCGATCTTCAGCGCGGTCTCTTTATCGAGCGGAGGCCCCTCAGCCCATGGAGCAAATACCGACTGAGAACAGGCGAACCCCTTTTCGAAGTATTCTATTGATTTTTTAGTCTTATCCATTATTTATTCTCCCGACTGACCAACCGTCTTCAGGCATCAATATTCAGTCTGCCCGGTTCAGCGTAATTTACAGCAAAGCATCATTCTGACAAAGCCGAAAATAACAAAGGGATGGAAGCTTGCCGAAGAAGGAAAGCTGATCGCTTCGCTGGGTGTACCAGATAAGCCCTGCCAGAACATCTTCTAATCCAGGCAGGCTAATGATCGCACGGTGTTTCAATCAGCAATCAAGGCTTGACTATTTAGGGCATTATACCTACGATTACTCTCGCTTTGGCAATCGAGACGGAAAGATAATTTTCAACCGTTTCCCCAGTTTTTGTATGAGAGAAACTTTACGATATTGCTACATCCTTGCCTTCATAGTGGCTGTTGCTATTATTGTTATCCCCGTTGTTGTCAGTCTATTCTTCATCAGTTCCGGATCTGGCTGCCCGTTTGATGCCTGTAATGTCATCGGTGGCAATGCGATGGCTGCCCCGGTAGTCATTGATGCGGACCCCAATCTCAAGGTCGGGGTCTACCAGAGCGAACCGTATGTATCGATCGATTCCACAGGGAGCGTGAGTGGAATCTGTGTCGATGTCCTCGAAGAGATAGCCGGAAAAGAAGGCTGGTCGCTGGAGTATATCCCCGGCAGCTGGGAGCGTTGCCTCTCGAACCTGGAGAGGGGCAAGATCGACATCCTGCTGGCGATCGCCTGGTCGGAAGAGAGGGAAGAGAAATACGACATCTCTTCGGAAACCGTTCTCCGGACATGGGGACAGATCTTCGTGTCGAACGATATTCCGATAGAGACGATTCTGGATCTCGATGGGCTGACCGTCGCAATCATGAAGAGGGATATTTATGGGCTTCAGATACGTGACATGGTGGACAGATTCGGAATAGAACCAGCATTTATAGAGCTGCAGGATTACAGTGCTGTACTCGAAGCTGTACAGAGCGGCAGAGCGGCGGCAGGACTGGTCGACAGGGTGATGGGTGGAATGCACATGGACTTCTATGGTGTCAGGGCTTCCGCGATAGTCATCTCGCCCATAGAAGTAAGATTAGCCTTTCCCCGGGGGAGTGGCGGTCTTGTCATGGATATCATCGACAGGCATATCAGGTGGATGATCATCGACGAGGAATCAATCCTTTACAAGTCTGCGAGCCTGCGTCTGGAGACGAATAGTGGCCAGGGTTTTTCATGGAAAGCCATACATTTTATGCTTTCGGTGGCGCTACCCCTGTTCGCAGTTCTGAGCATATTATTGATATGGCGGATAAAAAAGAGCAGGTCTGAGCTCTTGATAAGAAGTGCCAGAATCGAACAGGAGATGGAATTGCGTGTGGGTGCTGAGGGGAAGTTCAACCAAATAAAGGAGCGCTACAGCCGGATCTTCGATTCATGTCCTGTCGGATTTATCATCATCGATATGGAGGGCAGGATCCTTGAGATGAACAGTACGGCCGAAAAATATATCGGGCTTGCTCCCGGCGAGGGTAATGGAAAGACTCCCCGGGAGATTCCGGCGCTGGCGGAGAGCCTCCCCCTTCTGATGGGCTGGCTGAAAAGAGCTCGCGATACGGGCGAACTCAAATCGTTTGAACTGAGGATCTCTGCCGAGGCTACCAGAAAGGACAGGACCCTTCTGGTCAGCGCCAACCTGGACAGGAGTCCCGACAGAGACGACACGATCCACATCATAGCAACAGATATCAGCAGCAGGTCGCTGATGGAAGACCAGATCATGCAGATGCAGAAGATGGACGCAGTGGGAACGCTTGCAGGTGGGGTGGCTCATGATTTCAACAACCTTCTGACCGGTATCCTGGGATATGCCAACATGCTCAAGCTTAATTACAGGGACGACGAGGAAGTCTACAGGTCTGCGAAGCTGATCGAGCAGTCGGCCGAAAGGGCCGCCAGGCTGACGACCCAGTTGCTGGCCTTTGCCCGGAAGGGGAAGCATCAGATAAAAGAGGTCGACATGCATACCGTTGTCGGGAATGTCGTCTCGCTTCTTGAAAGGACGATAGAAAAGAATATCACCATAAGGACAAGGCTTGAAGCCGGATCCTTCGCTGTCTCGGGAGATCCGGACCAGCTCGAACAGGCCCTGATGAATCTTGTCCTGAATTCCCGGGACGCCATGCCGGGGGGTGGCAAGCTTGTGATCAAGACGGAAACGGTAGAGATCGACAGGATATATTGCTCAAGCCATCCGGACGCCCAACCGGGGAAATTCGTCATGGTCTCGGTCAATGATACGGGAGAGGGAATATCTGAAGAAATAAAGAGAAGGGTTTTTGAGCCATTTTTTACCACAAAGGGAATAAGCGGTGGCACCGGAATGGGTCTTGCGATGGTTTACGGGATCATCAGGAATCATGGCGGATCAGTGGAGCTTTACAGTGAAAAGGATCTCGGCACATCAGTGAAGATCTACATACCTCTTGATGAAGGTGGGAGCCTGGAAAGGCTGGGTCAGGACGAAAAAGAACCGGAAAAGGGGCATGGACGAATAATGGTAGTGGATGATGAAGTGATAGTCCTGAAGACCACCTCCGATATGTTGAAGAATCTCGGGTATGAGGTGGAAGCTTTCAGGGATTGCCAGAAGGCGATAGATCATTACCGCGACAATATGGACAGTATAGACATGGTCATTCTTGATATGATAATGCCGGTGATCGACGGTGGAGAGCTGTACGACAGATTGAAGGAGATGAATCCCCGGGTAAAGGGATTGCTGTCAAGCGGCTATATACTGGACGAAAGAGCGAGAGACCTCCTCGAAAAAGGAATAGACGGGTTTCTTCAGAAGCCGTTTTTCCTCTCCCAGCTTTCCGCGAAGGTATCCGAGATCATCGGATCATGATTATCCTGAAAGCGTTACTTCTGTCAATCCGTGAAGAAATCGAAGATATTGCCGAGCATGCTGCTCTCGGACCTGTATATTTCGGTATACTGACAACGGGTACATGTAACAGTGGCGAACTTTCTGTTCTGGACATCGAATACCTTCGTCCAGAATCCTCCAGTAGCACGGAATTCACCGATATCATAACCGGTATTCATACATTTAGGACATTTGTAATTGAGCGATTTCATCCGGAAAACCTCCTGTGACATGCATTTTGTCCTTCGAAGTGATTACACTATGTGGACAGAATATATTCAAAGGTTATTTCGTCTGGAACCCCACTGGTGCGGCATCCCGATTATTTTCTCTTTGACTGTATCTTCTTAATTGTTATAATCTAAGTTCCCTGTTTGATGGGGCAGTGTGTCCATGTAGGGAATCGCTGCTATCGACAGCGGCAGTCAGTGATATAGATCAAGGAATGAAATAAAGCGAGGAGACGTGAGTAAAAGCCTGAGATATAAAGTCATTATTGTGTTCGTGGTCCTTCTGGGATCTTTGTGGTTCCTGTACCCTACCTTCCGGCTCGTGATGATGGATCCCGAGGAAAGGCAGGCGTTGGCAGTCGAGTATCCAGAGGAATATGACAAACTGGAGAAAAAAACGATTAAAAGAGGACTCGACCTCAGTGGTGGGATGCACATCGTCCTGGAAGTCGATGATTCGAAACTCAGTGACGAGGAAAAGGTAGATGTAGTCGATCGTGCCCTGCAGGTTATCAGAAACAGGGTGGATCAGTTCGGTGTCTCCGAGCCCAACATAAAGAGAGAGGGTTCCAAGAGAATCATCATACAGCTTCCGGGCCTGCAGGACGAGGCCAGGGCAAGAAGGCTTCTGGGCCAGACGGCCATGCTCGAGTGGAGGCTCGTCAGACAGCAGGGTGAAGTAGTCGAAGTGATCAGGCGACTTGACGAAGTCCTGAAGGGGGAGCTCGGCGACTCGATCAGAGATGTCGTTGCGGCTGACCAGATTGCTTCCATCTCTGCGGGTGAGAGCTCAGCTCTGGATATTCAACCTCTGAGCCTGCCCGACACCTCGTCGGTCACGGGCGATTCGTTGCCGGTGCCATTGCCCGGGGACGATGCTCTCGCGCAGATACCTGTGCGGGAGATGGATCCTGATAAACCTTTCAGTTCGATGCTGACGACCTTCTACAGGGACTGGCTTGTCGTGTCTGAGGGCAATGTGGCCGGAGTCAGGAAGATGCTTGCAAGTCCTGAAGGGCGGGAAGCGATCCCTGAGGATTCCGACTTCCTCTGGCTGGACGAAGTCATGGATCTTCCGGAAGGTGGAAAAGGAAGGTTCCTCTTCCTGGTCGCCAGCGACGAGAAGGTATCAGGTAAGAACCTTCAGAATGCTACACCTGCTTCGGATCCGAATAATCCCGCAAACCTGCTTATCAGGTTCCAGTTCAACAGGGCTGGGGGCAGGGAGCTTGCCAGGTTCACAGGCAAGAATCTGAACAGATTTACTGCCATCGTTCTCGATGGAAAGATAAAATCCTATCCGGTCATCCGCTCCAAGATTCCGGACGGACGTGGAGTGATCGAGGGGTCGTTTACTGACGAAGATGCAAGAGATCTTTCGGTCGTCCTCAGGGCTGGCGCTCTTCCTGCAGACCTTATTCCGGTCGAAGAAAGAACGGTCGGACCGAGTCTGGGTGCTGATTCGATCCAGATGGGCATCCGCGCGGCCCTCCTGGGCCTTGCTGTAGTAATACTATTTATGGTCATATATTATAAAATGTCCGGTGTGATCGCTTCTCTCGCGCTGATCTTCAACCTGATCATCCTTTTCGGGATGCTGGCCTATCTCGGCGCGGCGCTTACTCTGCCGGGAATCGCGGGAATCATCCTTACTATCGGTATGGCGATCGACGCGAATGTGCTGATCTTCGAAAGGATCAGAGAAGAGATAAGGAAAGCCAAAACGGTCAGGTCTGCTATCGATGCCGGTTATGACAGAGCTTTCACAACTATTCTCGATGCAAATCTTACTACCCTGATCACCGCCGTCGTCCTCTGGCAGTTCGGTACCGGCCCTATCAAGGGCTTCGCCACGACGCTGAGTATAGGCATCGTGGGCAGTATGTTTGCCGCGCTGGTGTTCGGCCGTATGGTATTCGATCTGTGGACGAGAAGTGGCAAGGTCAAAAAAATAAGTATATAACGAGCTACCTGCAGAGGAGAGGAAATGCAGTTTTTCGGTGAGACAAAAATAAAGTTCGTGGAGTTACGGAACAAGGCTTTCGTGATCTCCGCAGTGATTATCCTGGCCGGACTCCTGTCCCTTCTGATAAAAGGCGGCCCGAACCTCAGTATCGATTTCGAGGGGGGGACGTTGATACAGGTCAAGTTCGACCAACACGTGCCGGTGGCGGACCTGAGGGCGGTAGTCGAAAAAGCCGGATATGAAAATGGCGAGATCCAGGGATACGGCGACGAAACAGAATATCTTATCACGATCGAGAAGATCAGCGAGGCAAAGGAGGCCGGCGAGGGCCTGATGGAGTCTCTCCTGGCGGCTGCTCCGAATGCTGGCTGGACCCTCGTATCGGTCAAGGAGATGTCGCCTGATTACGCGAAGAGCTTTGAAGGCGGGAATCTCGTGATCGTCGAGGCAAAGGCCATGCCGGACCTCGAAGAGTTAAAGACGGGTGTCAGGGAGAACGGGACGGGGTTTGTCGAGGTCACCCAGGAATCTGACAACAGGCTTGCTTTCAGCCTTCCTTACAGTGGAATCGAATCACAGGCAGCAGAGCTGCTCAAGGCTGAGATCTCGAATAGTTTCCCGGAAAGAGAGATCGAGATCCGTCGTACCGAGACTGTCGGACCCAAGATCGGTGAAGAACTCAAGAACCGTATGTGGGCAGCGATCATTATATCGATGTTCGGGATCCTGATCTATATCAGCTGGCGGTTCGAGTTCAAATTCGCGATCGGCGCGATTCTGGCCCTTGTCCATGATGTACTCATCACTCTCGGCATCTTTTCACTGATGGGCAAGGAGATCTCGCTCATCGTGATAGCAGCTTTCCTTACGATCGTCGGGTATTCATTGAACGACACAATCGTCGTGTTCGACAGGATCAGGGAAAATTTCAGCCTGCGAAGACGCGAAACGTATGATAACATGGTCAATATCTCGATCAATGAATCTCTCAGCAGAACGGTGATAACATCGCTGACCACACTTATCGTGATCCTCTTCCTCTTTCTGTACGGTGGAGAGGTTATCCACGATTTCGCGTTCGCGTTACTGGTAGGTGTGGTAGTCGGTACATATTCGTCGATCTTCGTTGCCAGCCCGATACTTGTCGAGTGGCAGAACAGGATCACGAAGAGGGCGAAGGCGAAGTCCTGACCGGCAGCCAGGCGAGAGGAACGACCGAAGCGGAGCGACCGTGATGACGGCTGTGTTGCAGCATACCGGCCTCGTACTGTTGTACGTATTATTTTTCCTGTTGAATCTACTTATCTTTGTAGGAATTCCGGGTAGCTGGGTCATGTTCGGTGGAATATTGATCTATGCGTGGATAACAGGGTTTTCAGCATTGGGCTGGTGGTACCTGGTCGCGATGGCGGCAGCTCTGGTCGTTGGGGAGATCGTAGAGGCTACCCTTGGCCTTGTAGTCGTTGCCGGAAAAGGGGCCACACGCTGGGGAGTGCTGGGTGCCTTTCTGGGCGGGATCATTGGAGCAGTAGGTGGAACCGCTGTCATTCCCGTTGTGGGAAGCGTGATCTTCGGCCTTCTGGGCGCGTTCGGTGGGGCGGTCCTCTGCGAATACATCTACTACAACTCTCTGGATCAGGCTCTCAGGACCGGATTCTGGGCTTTCCTCGGAAAACTCGGCGCGATGTTCGTAAAATTTGCACTGGGACTGCTGGCTCTGGGGATATTTGCCTGGAGAAGCTGGAACTGAGTCAAGGCACCGTGTTACGGTCGAACTGACCACTTTGTGACACACCATTCTCCAAAACAGGACAGTTTCGTCCTCGGAAACGACGTAACTTATTAAAAACGAACAAATTCTAATGGCACATGCCTTGCGGTTATCTATTAGGCCCATTAGGGCATGATGGGAGGCCTGCGCCAGGAGCGGGTCGATCCTCCACCCCCTCCAGCTTTGGAAGAAAGGGCTGTCGGATGGT
Source organism: Candidatus Latescibacterota bacterium (assembly GCA_019038625.1). Lineage (NCBI taxonomy): Bacteria > Pseudomonadati > Candidatus Latescibacterota > Candidatus Latescibacterota bacterium. The sequence goes on from JAHOYU010000116.1 coordinate 10,236, forward strand.
TCGGCGTTTCGTGACAATATCGATTCTGGTCTTTTTGGTAGTCTTGCCACTTTCTGATGCCGTGGCGCAGAAGCGCGGGGACAAGAAGAGGGGAGGGGAACTGCTGAGCGAGATCAAGAATCCCCAGTCGGTTTTCCGGGCCATGGAAAGGGCATGGAAGAACGCCGATGCGAAATCGATATCCTCGATGGTGGGAAAGAGGAAGGCTTTCATTCATATTCGTGGTGCTGGCGACAGCGGAGGATTCTACAGCAGGTCCCAGGTATTCTATCTTTTCAAGAGGATGTTCAAGGAATACAGACAGCTCAAGTTTGAATTCGTCAAATTTCATAATCTGGAAAGACCCGACAGAAGGGTCTATGCGATAGCATATAGAAGCTGTAGGATCATGCGCAGCGACAAGGTCTTTCAGGACAAGGTGTATATAACACTGGGCAGGGAAGGCCGGGACTGGGTAGTCACGGAGATCAAGACCACTCGTTAGGCCGGATGACGGTTTCCTGGAGACTGTGGCTGTGAATATCAACAGGGAAAAAAAGATTTTTAATGCGGTGCTCTGGTCTTTTCTCGCTGGAGCACTGGTTTTCTATATATCGATGATATCGACGGGGAGGATCATCCTTCCCGCTCCCGTATGGTTCATGTTTCTCCTTCTCGATGCCGGGTTTATAGTCTTCATGTTCATCCCATACCCTGGGCGGATGCCGATAGGAAAAGCTCCGGGCCCTGGAACAGAGAGCAAATGGTATCCCCGCTCCATGTCTGATATCGTCGAAAAATCAGAAGATGAGAAAAAGCCATCCCACGCCGGTATCCTGGAAGTCGGCAGAGCGATTGGTCCGGTACCCCTCATTCCGCTTCTTCTCCTGATACCGATCATACTCTTGTCCATGTCGGGGGAGAGGGACATCGATAAATGGCAGGAGCAGGAGAGGGATAAGCTTCTTTCGATTTATGGTGATGCGGCAGCTCGGGTGGCAGATGTGGAACGGTTGGCTATGGAGACCGGCCGTTCAGTGGTGGAAAGGCTGGGTGTGGACTTTCAGGATACGATTGATTCAGTGGAGAGGGCTGGCTGGATCGACGTAGTGGATTCTCTGGCCCACGCAGCCGGAAATGGGGTTGAACCGTTCGGGCACCTGGGGATACAGGTCTTCTCGACCAGTGGAAAACGGGTTTTGTGGGGCGGAACGCCAAGGTTTGCCGGAAGGGCCGCCACCAGAGAGTCATCCCGGTCAGTGTTCATCAGCAGAACACAACTCTTCACACTTCTTGTCCACGAGACGGAGCTGCCCGACGGGTCCAGGATTCTGATAGATATACCGCTCGAAGTCGACTACCGGATAAATAATAGATTTCTGAGAAGCGAGGGGATAGGACTCACTCTGAGTAAAGAGTATGGGGAAGATGTGGATTGCAGGTTCTGGAGGGGTGGAGTCTCGAGAAAACAGGGATGGGATACCAGCCTTTTTAAGAATAAGGGTCCGAATATATATTCCGAGGAGGGTGGTAATGTAAGGGTTTACGGGCTGATTGAATCGTCGATGGGCCAGCCTCTTGCCCAACTCAACGTGACAGGCCGGTCCTTTCGCGCAATGTTGAGTGATGTGGAGAGTTCGCGGATCTTCAAAGCGGGGCTGCTTATCGTCCTGTGCGTGATAATTATTGCCAGGCACGTCTACCGTGTTCTGGCAAATAGAAAGAAGAGGGATGGGAACAGGATCTGGAACAGCGTCAGCAGGCTGGCTGTGCTTGTTTCCTTTCTGGCTTTGATAAGGTACATTCTTATCCGCCTGGAGATTCCGAGTAGAATATTCGGGTCGAACCTGTTTGATCCCTCACTCTTTGCCGACAATCTGCCGGGGGGGCTGACCAGGACCACGGGAGATCTGCTGCTGACGGCTCTCTTTTTTCTGATCCTTGTTTTTGGTGGGGTAAAGATATTCAGGACATATTACAGAGGATTCATGGAGAGAAGTGTCGATTCATCCGGGCGAGTGGTCCCGGTGAGGCTTGCACTGAAGGCTGTACTCTCATCTGTCGTACTGTTGGGTGTTGTCAAGATCTCCGGCATGATCGTAGCGAGGACGGTCCTGAACTCCAATCCAAGGCTGATAGGGTTGGATACGGAATTTTTCAGTGTTCCGGTGCTTTCGCTTCACCTGGCCCTTCTCCTGTCCGTATCGGCTGTTCTGATTGCAGGAATATTTCTTCTCCGGGTGATCTTTGTCTGGGGAGGGGGGAGACTTTTCGAGTGGATCCCCGCGGCGGGTCTCGCTCTGGCGGCAGTCATCTATCTGGCACATCCCCACTGGTCGCTGACCGTCGCTTCGGTCGCGCTGGTATTGATATCCGCGAGAATATTCCCGATGCTTCGGAAGGAGGAAGCGCTCACTGTCATCTTCGCTTCGTTTTTCCTCGTGTTGATCTGTTCGCTGGTCGTTTTCGGGACCGCTTTTGAGAAATACGATGAACTGAGAAAGAGTAAGGTGATCGAGCGTCTGAAGACTTTCAACGATCCAGATGACAACTGGTTGATGCTCGTTCTGCCCGATGTCTGCGAAGGAATATTCAACAGCCGGTCGGCGGTGGCAAAGGTCCTGTCCGGCAACAGATCGACTGCGTTCGAGCTATGGGCCGACAGTGGCATGAGCAGGTTCGGGTTTTCCTGTGTGTTCGACGTTTACAACGCCGGGGGCAGGCAGTTTTCGAGATTTTCTGTCGGTATGCCGATCGAAGTATTGAACGCGCTTCCCGGAGCGGTAAGGTCATCCCCACTGCCTGAAGTGAAAAAAGTTCTCAGAGAGACAAGAGAGGGTAAGGTCCATTTTCTCGTGGGGATCGCTCCTCTTTACAACCTTAACGGTGTGCCGGCAGGACGTGTAGAGATAAAGGTCCCATACTTCTACGAGAATCCGGAGCTGCTGGTGAAGGCCGGGCCGATGGCCCCGGAGATCTTTCAGAATATCGAGAGTGGGACCCTGGCGCCCAGGATCGATGAACCGGAGAATCTGCTGGTCGCGAGGTTGCGAAGCGACCGGGTGATCGATTCTTCTTCGCCGGTCCTTCCGGCCGGGTCGACTGTGGGCGGTCTGGAGGGTGAATGGTTCGATGTCGGTTCGGATGGAGTTAAATATACATGTACGAAGAAATATCGTGAAGGAGAAGATGGATTCCTCGCCGGCTACAGGAACCCGGGCCTGAACGAAAAAATATTGCAGTGGGCCATGGTAGTATCTCTGAATATCATCCTTACCGTGGTATCGATGATTGTTCTTTTCCTGACAAGAAAGCTCCCGTTTCTTGGCAGCGTGACTCCCGCAGTCTCATTTGCGGGAGGATTGAGTTTCAGACGCAAGCTGCTTCTCTCTTTCCTTGCTGTCTCCGTGATGCCGGTTATTCTTATGGGCATATTTTCCGGACGATACATCCGGTACAGGTTCAGAGCGGAGGGCGAGCGTGAGGCTGTTACGGCTGTTCGTTCCGCCCAATCGTTTCTAAGGCATTCGATAAGGTCAGAGGCGGAGGCTTTCTCGGAAAGCAGGTATCTTGGCGAGGTCCTCATTGGTTCAGAGACTCCCAGGATAGGCGACATGACACGGTTTCCAGGGATGCAGTTCACGCTCTGGGATGGCAAGGGGAACCTTCTTCTCGACGAGAGCCTGAGTGATTTTTCTTCTGTCGAGACATCTGGACTCATAGCGTCCAGCGAATCGGGGAAGGTGATGATCTCATACAGCTACCCCCACCTGTATGCCGGGACCGTTATCTATATTCCGATACCGGGAAGGCCGGCGGGGTATCTTTACTACAGGCGAAGGCTGGACGATGATTTCATCTCGGAGCTCGCGGCGGTCCTGGGGAGAAATCTGAATATTTATTTTGAAGGTCTTCTGAGGGTGTCGAGCGAAAGGGAGTTGTTTACCGGGGGATTTCTCGAGCCTCTTCTGTCGCCTCCTGTATACTCAGAGGTCGCTCTCGGCAGGGCCAGGATAGCTCTCAGGGACCAGAATCTCGGAGATTATACATACAAAGTGGCGGGGATCTCGCTGCCGACCTTCAGGTCGGAGGAAATGGGAGTGCTCTCGGTCCCTCTTCTATACAGGACGGCTTATATCAGAAACGAGATGCTCAGGTCTTATGCACTTATCCTCGGCCTGCTGGCTCTGCTGTTTTCGGCCGCGGTCACTCTGGGTGTATTTCTGGCCGGAAAGATAATCAATCCGATATCGGCGCTTCTCGGTGGGACGAAAAGGATCATCACTGGTGATCTTGAATTCAGACTGGAGGCAGAGGCCCAGGATGAGATCGGTGATCTTGTCGATTCCTTCAATACGATGACCGGGGCTCTGCGGGTGGCAAGGCGCGATCTCGTGGAGAGACAGAGATATCTTTCGGCGATCCTGGAGAATGTGGCGGCTGGAGTCGTCTCGACGGAAAGCGACGGAAGTGTCGTTACTGTCAACCCATCAGCAGCCAGGATGCTCGGAATGGATCCCGGCGAACTCGTCGGAAGAAAAATATCGAGTCTTAGCCGCGATGAACTGAAACCGTTCACCACGTTGTTTGAGCATCGGGGAGAAAAGACAAGAGAAGATGAGATCTCCCTGTTCAGTGGAGAGGACAGGAGAACGTTCAAGGCGGTCATCACAAGCCTGCGTGAAGGAGGAGAGGATCTTGGGACTGTCGTGGTATTCGACGATCTCACCGAACTTATCAGAACAAAGAAACTTTCGGCCTGGGTGGAGATGGCAAGACAGATCGCGCACGAAGTAAAAAATCCGCTCACACCGATCAAGCTCTCGGCCCAGCTCATGCGGCGGGCATACCGGGAGGACAGCGAGGAATTTCCCGTAATATTCGAGGAGGGTGTGGATACGGTCATTCAACAGACCGAGATACTTCGCCGGATAGCATCCGAATTCAGCAGTTTCGGGAGAGCTGTCGACCTGAGACCTGAGGCGATAGACGCCGGTGGATTCATCGAGAGTATAGTGTCCGGATACAGGGGCGCGGGACAGATCAAGGTGATACATGAAGCTGGAGACCCCGCCGTCCTCATGGCTGACATGGAGGCGCTGAGAAAGATATTGGTGAACCTGATAGAAAACGCTATGGACGCGATATCGGAAAGAGGACAGGTCGTAGTGACTCACCGGGTGACAGGTGACAAGGTGGAGATCATTGTCGTCGATTCGGGCAGTGGCCTTCCTCCGGAAGTAGAGGAAAGATTGTTCGAACCATATTTTTCGACGAAGACTAATGGTACCGGTCTCGGCCTGGCCATCTGCCGCAGCCTTGCGACAGAGATGGGGGGAGATATCTCGCTGGGGAACATTGAATCCGGGAACGGTGTAAGAGCAGTAGTGAATCTGCCGTTGGCATAACAGGAATGATTATGGATGGAAAGAGATTCCAGATGAGAGACTTTATTGTGTTCTGCGCCGCGGCAGTCCTGCTACTGCTGCCTACGGCCGCTGGGGCACAGGGACACAGGCCTTCAGGCGGAGCGGCATCCGGAGATGCTGTAACTGAAGAACCGGACAGGTTGCTGGAAGATACCCGGATCAGGGTCGGAAGGCTTAAATACGGAGGAGGCGGGGACTGGTATTCCGATCCTTCCTCCCTTCCGAACCTGCTCGCTGAATTCAGCAGAAGGACCGGGATCCCGACGGCCACAACGGAAAAGGTAATAGGCCCAGGAGCTCCGGAGCTCTACACATGCCCCTTCCTCTATTTGACCGGCCATGGAAATATCAGGCTCACCGGGCAGGAGATCTCAAGGCTGAGAAAGCATCTTCTAAATGGGGGATTCCTTTATGCTGACGATAACTACGGGATGGACAAATCTTTCAGGAGCCTGGTCAGGGTTCTTTTTCCCGAGAGGGATCTGGTGATGGTCCCCTCCGGCCATCCGGTCTACCACTCCTTCTACGACATGGAGGGTCCGCCGAAGATTCACGAACATGACGGGAAGCCACCGATGGGATTTGGAATATTCCAGGGCGACAGACTCATGTTGTTCTATACTTACGAAAGCGATATAGGTGATGGGCTCGAGGACCCGGACGTTCATGGCGATCCTCCCGGAAAAAGGGAGCAGGCTATCAGGATGGCCGTAAATGTCCTGTACTATGCCCTGACCCGTTAACAGATCCGGAACCGATTATGGACAGGGAAAAAACTGGACTTTCACGACAGATAAGCCGACTTGCTTCATCCAGAAGATGGTCGGCGGCAAGGGGAGCCGCTGCTGTCGTGCTGACTTTCCTCATTTCCACCTACACTTTCCTCATCCTGTTATGCCGCGTTCTTTATGGGTGGCGGCACATGCCGTTGGCCGCCTGGGCGGTTTTCTGGACAGGAGCAGCTGTTGGCGCTGTCCTTGCCGTCATTCAGCTGGTCGGGATGAAGAGGGGAAAGATGCGCATGGCCGAGGAAGTCGGCATGATATCGGGAAAGGGAAATCTTTTTTCGGCTGCTCTTGAATTCTCGGTGGGAGGACATCGCCTGTCGGGTTACTCGGAATATCTCATGGGAGAGACGATTCGAAGAGCGGTGTCAGAGATGGAAGGCCTGGATGTGAGGCCGTTGTTCTCAAGCGCTGGCAGGCCTGCGTGGACCCTGTCAGCGGTCGTCCTTTCGATTATCCTGCTCTCCCTGACACTCGTTGACCGCCGGGGCACTTTTCTGGTCATGGAATCCCTGTCGGACCCATTGAAGGGTTTCCGGGATAAGCCAGGCTACAATCTGCAGGCCGAACCAGGCAATCGGACGATCTTTGCTGGTGATGATCTGACAGTCGGTGCTGTAAAGACAGGGTCGATGGAGGGAGAAGTAAGGATCGGCTGGAGCAGGATAGAGGGTGTATGGCGGAGCGAGGTGCTGGAAAAGACCGTGGTATCCGAAGGCGGCGGGATGGATACCTACTATTTTACATTCGAGGACATAAGGGATGATTTTGCTTACAGATTCGAAGCTGGAAGCGAAAAGACCACGGAAAACCTTGTCTCTGTGATACACAGCCCCGTCATAAACAGAGTGGGTGCGATCCTTGACAGCCCGCCATATACAGAATTGCCTCCAGATACTGTTTCGTCTTTGTCCGGAAGAATAGTTTGCCTTGATGGCACGAAGCTTGAGATCTTCGGCGAAGTTTCGAGGATGATCGGGCGTGGAGAGATAGTGTTTTCGTCCGGACGTGTAGTGCCTCTCGAGATGGATGGGAGCAGTTTCAGGGCAGAATTTCATCTCTCCGGGGACGATACGATGCGGATAATAGTTGAGGACACGGACGGCCGTAAAAACAAATTTCCCGTTGCATGGCCTCTTGTCTCTCTGGACGACAATATCCCCGCGATAGATATCATATCTCCAGCCGACGAGACCTTGCTTCCCCGGTCGCTTGTTTCGAGGATCACATACAGGGTGGCTGATGATTTTGGAATAATGGCTGTCAGATTGCGATTCAGAAAAGAAGGCGGAAGTGGGGATTTCGATTCCCGGACTCTGCAGGCCCCGGCGACGATCGTTACCGCACTTGAAGAGGAATACGAATGGAAGATGGACGAAAGAGTTGTCTTTCCAGGGGACAGGATCGCGTGGTACCTGGAGGCCGTGGATAATAACCAGGTGACGGGCCCGGGGTACGCCAGGACATCTACGAGGATCCTGATAGCTCCATCGATCGCGCAGGTATATGCCGAGTCCAGGAAAGAAGAGCAGTATCACAACGACGCGATGGAAGAGATCATCGAAGAGAGCGAGGAACTCCGTGAAAGGCTCAGGGACCTTGCCGACGATCTCAGGGCTGAAGGGGAAATGGACTGGGACAGACGTCGGGAGAGCACGGAAATACTCGATTCGCAGATGGACCTTCGAGAGAAAATAAAGGAAATCGTCGAAAGACTGGACAGGAATCTCGAATCGCTCGAGGAGAACAGGATGACTTCCATGGAAGTCGGCCGCAAGATGGAGGAGATCAGGGACCTTCTCAGCCGGATAGAAGATGAAGAGTTAAAAGACGCGATGGACAGGTTCAGAGAGATGCTGGAGGAGGTATCCTCAGGCGAGATGATGTCCGGGATGGAGCAGGTGGAGATGGACGCGGAGGATATCGCTGAAAAACTGGACAGGACTATAGAACTTCTACAACAGATCCTGATGGAAGAGAAAATGGAAGAGTTGATGCGCAGGATGGAAGAGATGCTCGACGAACAGACCGCGTTGAGTGATTCGACCGAGACGGGAGACCTTGACAAAATGTCGGAAGCGCAGAATGAACTGAATGAAGAGTACGGAGATTTTGAAGAGTCGATGGAGGAATTCGGCAGGGAAAACGATCAGGATGAGGCCGCGGATGAGATCCGTGAGATGATGGAAAACCTTGATTCGGCGGCGGTCGACTCCATGATGGATGCTGCGATGGAGCAGATGAAGGAAGGTGAGAGGAGCGAGGCTTCGGAGACGCAGAATTGCACCGCAAGTGAGATGTTCTCCCTCTACACCAAGATGGGCCTCTGTCAGAATGCCATGGCGGTTCGGCCGGACGAAGAGGCTGAAAGAATAGTGGAGCAGGCGTTGCGGGATCTTCTCGATATTTCCAGACAGAGCGAGGAAGATGCGATCCTCATCCGGGCCGGGAATTCCGGCGTGGAACTCAAAGAACTTCTTGAGCGACAGATGGTGAGCCGGGATGCTGTGAGAATTGTGACAGGAGATCTGCTCGAAGCGGCACGGAAGAATTCAAGTGTCTCGAACACTGTTTTTTCCTGCCTGGGAGAGGCGTTGAGGTTGTCCAGCGAGGCGATGAACGCACTTGAGAGCAGGAAGTTCGCCCCGGCCGCATTGTCAGCGAGGGGGGTGTCTCTCCGCGTGAACCTGGCCGTGATCGAGCTTCTCCGATCGAGTTCTTCTTCAGGAGGGGCTGGAGGCGGCGCGATGAAGAAGATGAGACAGATGCTACAGCGCCAGTCCTCAATAGATGAACAACTCAGGCAGATGCTTCAAAAGGGGGGCGGGACACTCTCGATGGAGCAGCGGGCGAAGATGGCGCGGATCGCCGCCGAGCAGAGAAAGATGCAGGAACTGATCGAACAGATCGCCGAGGAGAGTCGGGGCACAAACGAACTGCTGGGCCGATTGGACGGACTGGGTGATGAGATGAATGAGCTGGCTGAAAGACTGGAGCGGGGTGAACTCGACAGGGATACGATCGAAAGGGAGGAGAAGATACTTTCGAGGATGCTGGAATCACAGCGGTCTCTCAACAGAAGGGATTACAGCAGAAAGAGGATCAGCAGGCCTGGAGAGGACATGGCTCCCTCAGGGGCGGATTTTATCGAGCATGATAGAGATGATGCCGAGTTGATCCTTGAAAGGATCAGAAGAGCGATGAGGGGACGGGGACCAGCGGAATATGAGGAATTGATCAGGGCATATTTCAAGGCTCTTTCGGGGAAAGTCAGAGATGAGAAAAAGTAGACGGCTGAATACCGGGCAAATCGTCCTTGCGGCTCTGCTTTCCGTTGCCGCCATTATCATCCCGGGCAGAGTAGTATGCCAGTCGGCTGGCCATCAGGCCCGGCAGGAGTCCCTCCAGGAAATCTCGCCCATGGAGATCAACAGGACCCGGTCGACTGTTTTGAATCTGATGAATGTGAAAAGATACTCCGACGCGATCGTCCTGCTTGAACCTGTATGTGAAAAGTATCCGGAAAGGCACGACCTTACGGAACTCCTGGCGACCTGCTATTTGCGGGCGGGACGTGCCGGGGAAGCAAGACTGCTTCTGGATGAGAGGATAGCGAGAGTTCCGGAGCGTCCCGGGTTTATCCGGATCCTGGCCGCAGCTTACCTGGATGCGGGGATGCGGGAAAAGGCTCTTTCCCTTTGGGAGAGTCTGCTGGGGGAAAACGATATAAACGCATCGAATCATATCCTGGTCTCAAGGATGCAGTGGGAGGCGGGAATGTTCGGCCTGGCGATAGAGACGCTGGAGAGAGGAACGAGGTTCAGTGAATATTTCGAGCCTTGTGGGAGAGAGAAGCTGAGGCTGGAAAGACTCCTCGGCAGAAATGGGGCTGCCTTCATGACCGGGTTGAGACTCGCCCGGAAGCTCGAGAATCCCATGAAAGCGAGCAACTCGATCCTGTTCAGTACATTCAGAGAAGCCGGGATGCCTGACAGCCTGCTCAGTGTGGTCGATTCGCTTTCTGTCGAAAATTCAGTGAACTGGAGGTTCTTCAGGCTGACGGGAGTGCTGCTCCGTGTGGAACGGGGGGAATTCGAAAGGGCAATAGACTATATCTCGGGTGGTGGAGGGATCGATCTGAGGCCGGACGAACTGTACTATTTTGCTTCGGTCATATTGAGGAGGAAGGCCGCAAAAGAGGCTGAGGATTACAGACGTATCTATGAGGTTATGCTATCGACATTCATGGAAAAGTTCGGACGTTCGCCGGTAGTTCCCCAGATGCTGCTTGCCGCGGCCAGCTTTAATCTGGAAAGCGGGGATCTTGCTGAAAAACCGGAAAAAGGAAGGGAACATTACAGACAGGCTCTTGCTTTTGCCGATTCTGTATTGCGCCATCCGGCAGGCAGGAGTTACAGGGAGAGGGCGACCATCATAAAGGCACAGGTCCTGGTCGACAGGCTCTACCGTCCCACGGAGGCCCTGGAATCATTGAAGGGGATAGCCCCGCGTGGAAAGCAGGAGAGGGCAAGAGTGGACGAGCTGATGATGAAAGCCTGGCTCGCGTCGGGAAGATTCGATGAGGCTGACAGCTGGTTCGATGGACTTCTGTCCTCGCCGGATTCAGCAAGAGTGGCTATGGCGTCTTTCGGGCAGGCGATGACTTTTCTCTACCGGCAGGAGTGGGAAAAGGCAGCTGGGGCCTTTTCAGCGCTGGCGGAGAAATATGTGTGGAGCACCTGGGCGAACGATGCGCTCGAACAGGCGGTGACAATAAAAAAATCAATAATATCAGGGACGGGACCTCTTGCCGCGCTGGTCAAGGCGAAAAGGATGAAAGCGGAAGGGAAGCTGGAGGAGGCGGCTGTCCTGGCAGAGTCAGTATTCGAGAGTCATCCCGATTCCCCTGCAGCTCCGGAAGCGGTCTGGACAGGGACGGATTGCCTGCTGTTACTGGGAAAGACAGGAGAGGCTCTTGATCTTCTCGCTGACGCAGTCAGCCGGGCTCCGCTTTCGGGAAGCGCTCCGAGAGCTCTCGAGAAGACCGGATCGATCCTTGAGCCCAGCGATCCCGCGGCGGCGGCATCGGTTTACAGGAGGCTGATCGAGGATTATCCTCGATATCCGTTTATCGCCAGGGTGAGATCGAGTTATCTTGAACTGGCGGGGGAGAATGATGGGCCCGCACCAGAAGATGACACGGATAGCGGGAGCCTCGACAGGCAGGATGACGACAGTCAGCCGGAGGAGATGGAATGAAAAGACCGTATGTAACAAAGTGGAAAGACTGTGGGGATGTAAAGCCGGGGGCTGGATCGAATGCGCCTGGCACGGTGGCTCCATTCAGGATCTTGATCGTGGTTATTGCCGCGATCATACTTGTCTCGGCCGTGTCCGGCAGAGTGTCAGGCGAGACTCTTGTACCCATGGACCTGTCGCAGACTAACCACCTGAAGGCTTATGGGCTGGCCTGGTACGCCCTTGCCAGGGGAGTAGACGTCAAGTGGCTCCTCAATTACAGGGGTGGTTCATTTCTGATGCCGGACGCGGCTGGCATCGGTCTGGAAGCACAACTGCGGAATGTTCTCGTCGAACGTGTCTCGGCTGACGATGTTGCCGGGATATACAGAGAGATAGAAGTCGGCAACATGGAGATCATTCTTCTGGAGAAGGCTCCCGAGATAGCGATATACGCCCCCCCCAACAAACAGCCGTGGGATGATGCGGTGATGATGGCACTCGAATACGCCGATATTCCTTATGAGACTGTCTACGACAAAGAAGTGCTTCTGGGACAGCTGGAGAGATTCGACTGGCTTCATCTTCATCACGAGGACTTTACAGGACAGTACGGGAAGTTCTACGCGGGATACAGGAACGCGCAATGGTATATACAGCAGCAGGTACTTTTCGAACGGATAGCGCTGTCGCTGGGTTTCAAGAAGGTGTCGGAAGAAAAGAAAGCCGTTGCCGAACTCATCAGGGAATATCTGCGGCGAGGAGGGTTCCTTTTCGCCATGTGTTCGGCCTGCGATACAATCGACCTGGCGCTGGCCGCCAGGGGAATCGACATCGTTCCGAGGGAGTACGACCGTGACGGGACTACTCCCGGTTGTGCCGGCATGCTCGACTTCGGACGCGCCCTGGCTTTCGAGGGGGTCAGTCTGATAATGGATCCGTATGTCTATGAGTTCTCCAACATAGACATGACGCAGGCCGCGGCCGATCGTGGCGAGACCAGCGATTACTTCACTCTTTTCGAATTTTCCGCGAAATATGACCCTGTTCCCTCTATGCTCGTGCAGAACCATGTCTCGGTCATAAAGGGATTCATGGGACAGACCACCTCTTTCAGAAAAAGCCTCATCAAGAAGAAGGTCATCATCCTGGGTGAGGTGAGGGGGCGCAACGAGGCACGTTATATTCATGGAAATCTGGGAAAAGGTACATTCACATTCTTCGGCGGACATGACCCCGAAGACTACCACCATTTCGTCGGCGACCCTCCTACAGACCTTAATTTATATCCGAATTCGCCGGGCTACAGACTCATTCTGAACAATGTGCTGTTTCCCGCAGCAAAGAAAAAGGAACAGAAGACATGAGAGGGATGTGAGGATCCCGCCCATTTTTTCTTGACAGCATTTCCCGAACCAGTAATGATGAACAAACTTAGAGGTAAGGTGTCGTGAATTTGGTTGGGATTCAATGTGGAGAGGGAGGTGACTGGTCCGGCGTTGAGGGGTGCAGGACCGGGATTATGCCTGAAATATTCACCGGATGTCTGAAGTGTGACAAGGGGTTGCTTCTTCCGCTTTCCGATTATGGCAGGGATGGAGCGCCGATAAAGTACAAGGCGTGGGTCTGTAACAATCCAGAGTGTGGATTTAATATCAGAATAGACAACGGAGAGATAAGCTACGGCAAGAAGCTGGCATATTCGAGCAAATAGGATCTGTTCGCGATTTTTTATTCAGGATGCGGGCCCGTTATCGGCCCGCATTTTTTTTACCCGTCTTGCGGCTGTCTCGAAACAGGCGATGGCTGTCGCCGCGAGAGCGAGGGAACCCAGCAACCATATAACGGATGGAGCCGGGTGTGTCCCCTGCCTGATCGATTCCACGGAGGTCGCATTGAGTCTCACCAGAGAGATCAGATTGAACAGCGCGTGGGAGAGGAAAGGATATAAGATATTTCGGGATCGGTAATAGATGTACCCCATCATGATCCCCATCAAAGTAATGCCCGGAATCATCCTGATATCGAAATGGGCGCACGCGAAGACAATCCCGGCCAGGACGACCGCCAGCCTGGCGTCCATGTTCCGGTGAAAGACCTTCTGGATGAGTCCTCTGAAAAGCATTTCCTCTCCAAGAGGAGATATGACGACCGTGCCGACCCCGAGGGCCAGAAGAGGCCATATTCCTTTGGGCTTGATTGAGACAAGAAATTCGATATAATTCTCACTCACGGGTCTGCCGCGTTCGAACAGATATGTAACCGCATCGATAGGCACTATCGAACCGGCGGAGATCAGGAGTACCAGCATAGCCGTTTTCAGGGTCGGTATGGTGAAATCGAAGTCCCGTATATATCCGCCACCGAACCTGCCGGCAAGGATGCCCAGCGGAAATATCAATCCGATCAAAGCGGGAATGGATAGTGCCGTGGCGTAGAACTCCATGTTAAAAATGATCATGGAAAGGGATGTGTACATCAGGTAGCATGAGAAGGCGAACAGAAGAAGGGTGTAGTTGTTCAGCGAGTCGAAGACAGATGCCCCGGGTTCCGGGTCTTCTATCGGCCGCTTCGGTTGATGTTCTTCAGGTGTCATGAACACAAGATATAACGTGCTCCATGGGAGCGGCAAGGGGAAAGGCAGCGATGATCAGGCTCATTATTTTCGATCTCGATAACACGCTGACAGATTTTATGAAGATGAAGGAAGACTCGATCAAAGCGGCGATCAAGGCGATGATCGATACAGGGCTGGATTTTCCGCCCGACCAGATCCGCGACGAGATCTTCAGTATTTATGACGAGGAAGGTATAGAGCATCAGAAGGTATTCAACAAGCTTCTCGAAAAGCTTGTAGGAAATGTAGACTATCGTATGCTCGCTGCGGGAATAGTAGCCTACAGAAAAGCGAGAGAGGCTGCCCTCGTACTCTATCCCCACGTACACAGGACATTGCTGGCCCTGATCAAGAAAGGCCTGAAGCTGGCTGTTATTTCCGATGCGCCCAGGCAGGAGGCGTGGATGCGCCTGTGCTATCTTCAGCTTCAGCATATTTTCGAGGTTGTGGTCGCCTTCGAGGATTCCGGTGAACACAAGCCGAGTCCGGTGCCGTTCAGGATGGTCCTCGACAGATTGAAGATAGAACCTCACGAAGCACTCATGGTGGGCGACTGGCCAGAAAGAGATATTGTAGGCGCTTCAGAGCTTGGTATAAAGACCGTATTCGCCAGATATGGGGATACCTTCGGTACGAAGGCATCAGGGGCGGATTATGATATCGACGATATATTCAGGCTGACAGAGATCGTAGATGAGTTGAACGACCTTCAGGCGAAAGGATAGCCGTATGAGGGTAGTCACTAACGGAGAGATGAGAGGGCTCGATGAAGAGACGATATCGAGGTTCGAGCCCGGCTTGGTGCTTATGGAAAGGGCGGGGCAGGGAATATTCGACGCGATTATGGATCTGATCGAAGAACCGGGGGAGGAGCGCGCGTCGATCTTTCTTGGAAGAGGAAATAATGCCGGCGATGGACTTGTCGTAGCGAGACTTCTCGCGGAGGCCGGTGTCGGGGTCATACTTCATTACATGCACGATCCCGAAAAATTCTCTCCGGACGCGTTCAAAAACTACCGGAAACTGGAGGGGCTCAGAAAGGCCGGTGTAATGGAAGAGATATTCCTTTACCTTGCCGACTGGGAAGAGAAAGTCTCCGATGCCATCGAGGCGAGCACTTTTGTTGTCGATGCGCTTCTCGGTACAGGGATCAAGAGCGTGGTGAGAGCGGAATACGCCCATGTGATCGAGTTGATAAACGGGTCCGGCCTCCCTGTGGTCGCAATCGATATTCCGTCCGGGATAAATGGAGACACTGGAGAAATATTGGGTTCGGCGGTGATTGCTGATATGACCGTGACGATGGCTATGCCCAAGATAGGAGAACTCTTTTTTCCAGGAAAGTTCCATTCGGGTGCGATCGAGGTCGTAGATATAGGTATTCCCGATGAAGTCATAGAAGCAAGTGGTGTCGGCAGGCATGTCATCGATCTCGATGCCGCATCGGAAGATTTTCCCGTGAGAGGACCCGACGCGCACAAATTTCAGTGCGGGTCACTCCTTATAGCCGCGGGAAGCCGAAGGTATAGCGGCGCGGCTTCTCTTTCTGCTTTTTCCGCTTTGCGGACCGGATGCGGGGTCGTCTATCTTGCGGGCCCCGAATCGATTCGGATATCTGTCCAGTCGGCCTTTCCAGAAGTTATATTCATCTCATTGCCTGAGACCGCTGACGGCGCCATAGCCGCTGAAGGTGCAGACGAGTTGCTGGGGCAGATTCGTTTCGATGCTCTTGCCCTGGGCCCCGGGTTGACGGTGAATGGAGATACGGCAGCGTTCGTGGAAAAGATGATCGCTGGAGTAGATGTCCCGGTCGTTCTGGACGCCGATGGTATAAACTCGTTTGAAGGCCGTTTCGACGATCTGAAAAAATACTCGGCGGAAAGAGCGATCATCCTTTCGCCACATACCGGAGAATTGAAAAGACTGACCGGGCTCGATCTTCCCCTGGACCCGGCTGGCCGGATGGACGCCCTGGCGGACCTTGTCAAGGGCAGCGGACTTACCCTGGTACACAAAGGCGCGCCGACAGTGATAGCTCATGGTTCGGGACGTATTGATATAAATGTATTCGGTCATCCGGGACTTGCTACAGCGGGCAGCGGCGATATTCTGACCGGCGCGATCGCGGGGCTGCTGGCCCAGACGGGGGACCCTGCTTCAGCCGCGAGACTGGGAGTATACCTTCATTCGAGGGCTGCCGATATGGCCGCCGAAGAAACCGGAGAACGCGGGATGACGGCAGGAGACTGCAGCGACGCACTTTCTTTCGCTCTGAGAGAGCTCGAGGAAGATCGCCGGGGCTGACAAGCAGTCGGGATGGAATCACGGAGGCAGTGATCAGAGAAAACGACATAATAGCGATGTTCAGAAAAGCATTTCCTCACTCGGGGATAGGCGATGACACTGCTGTGGTACGACACGGCGGGGGCGACCTTTTGCTCGCCTCCGACGCGGTGGTCGAGGGAGTTCATTTCCGACTCGACACCTCGACTCCCGGGCAGGCTGTCCAGAAAGCGGTCACTTCGAATGTGTCGGATATTTTCGCGATGGGTGGAAGCCCGGAGAGGATCCTGTTGACTGCCGGTCTGCCCGAAGGGGCGACGCGGGAGGATGTAGAGGGGATCATCGAAGGCGCAAGCACCGCCTGCGCGTGTTATGGAATAGGCCTGGTCGGAGGAGATACGGTCCGATCACCGGGCGGCTATTTTTTTGATGTCGCTATAACAGGAGTCGTTCCCGAAGGCTGTGCGGTCATGAGAACCGGAGCTGAAAAGGGTGACCTCATAGTGGTTTCAGGCCCATTGGGCGGATCCCTCGCCGGGTTGAGGATCCTCGAATCTTTTCTCGCGGACAAAAGCTGCGACGGGGCCCCGGGGCTGAGCGGAGAGCTTTGCGGAAAGCGATTCATGAAAAACTCGAAAGCAGAAGTAAGCCAGCTTCTCTCTGCTTCACGGAAACTCTCTCTCTCGATGGACGAGGATGATTTTCGTTCTCTGGTGACGGAGTTCGGGATCGCCGAAGAGTCGACCCCGACACTCAGGATGATAGCGCATCATATAGTCCCTTTTGCTTCAGGACTTGATAATCTTCCAGGGAGAGAGGATATTACGTCGATGATCGATATCAGCGACGGACTTGCCCGGGACCTCTCCACTCTCTGCGGGGAAAGCGGCACGGGAGCCGTGATCGAGATGGACAAGATACCGGCTGCCCCGGAAATGAATACGATTCCCGGAGCCGATGTGGATTTTGTCGATGAGATGGTGTTGACAAGCGGAGAGGAATACAGGCTGTTATTCACTTTAAAGTCCGGTTGTGCGGACAGGCTGCCGGACGATATGGCCCTGATTGGCAGGATGACTTCCGCTTCTGACGGGATTCGCCTGGTCAGTCGTGACGGCACAATTGGAGATATTCCCTTTGAAGGATATGAACATTCTTTTTGAGAGGTGAGATGCTTCTTTACATGATAAGGCACGGGCGGACAGACTGGAACCGCGATCGAAGAATAATGGGACGGGAACCTCTTCCCCTCAACGAAGAGGGAAGGGGGATGGTGGAATCGCTGGCCAGTTTCCTTAAGCCCGACGGTATAGGAACGATCTATTCAGGTACACTCGCAAGGACGGTAGAGACTTCTGATCTGCTGGCTCGGGAGTGGGGCGCACAGGTTCTTCCCGAGTCGATGCTTGATGAATCGGCATATGAGAATTGGGTAGGCAGGCGCTACTCGGAACTGAAGGACGACCCGGATTTTATTCTCTATAACGAGACTCCCTCGAAGTCGAAGTTCTCTGCCGATGAGGGGATGCTCGATATTCAGTCGCGCGCTGTCAAGGCGGTAGACAGGATTCTCGGGGAGAATGAGGGTGCCGGTGGAAGGGTGGCTCTTGTCTCGCACAGCGATGTCATAAAACCGGTCATCGCCCACTATCTGGGAATGGATATAGACGCGATGCACAGACTCGGGATCGCCAATGCTTCGGTGACTCTGCTCGACACGAAAGGTCCCGCGGGATCGCGGATACGATATATGAACCTGATGCCCTGGAAATGGGAGCTCCGGCCGCGGCAGGAGACGGAATTGCCGCGGTAAGTCGCTTCCCGATCCGGGCCCGCACGAGAGGAACCTGGGATGGCAGGAAAAACAAAAAGACTGTATCTGGGTATCGAGACCTCCTGTGACGATACATCATGCGCGATATATTCGCCTGATGAGGGCGTGGTCGTCCATCGGACAGCCGCGCAGCTCGATCATGCAAAGTACGGCGGAGTGGTGCCCGAGATCGCGTCACGTTCCCACATGAAGACGATCCTGCCACTTTACGAGAGTG
Source organism: Candidatus Latescibacterota bacterium (assembly GCA_019038625.1). Taxonomy (NCBI): domain Bacteria; kingdom Pseudomonadati; phylum Candidatus Latescibacterota; species Candidatus Latescibacterota bacterium. The sequence goes on from JAHOYU010000116.1 coordinate 28,618, forward strand.
TGATGGGGGAGGCGGGTCTGAGTACGGGCGATCTTGCGGGGATCGGAGTGACTAACGGGCCGGGGCTGACAGGGTCGCTTCTGGTCGGCCTCTCATTCGCCAAGGCTCTCGCATACGGAAGCGGCCGGCCTCTTGTCGGCATACATCATCTCGAGGGGCATATCCTCGCGAATGACCTTGAAAGACCTTTTGTCACCCCGGCAACTGTCCTCGTCGTCTCAGGAGGTCACACGCAGCTGATATTCGTCAAAAAGATAGGATGTTACAAGTTTCTGGGAGGTACGAGAGACGATGCGGCAGGCGAAGCTTTCGACAAGATAGGGAAACTTCTTGGGCTGCCGTATCCGGGCGGGCCTTCGATCCAGAAGGCCGCGGTGAATGGAGATCCGGGATCCTTTGCTTTTCCGCGGGCGCTCAGGAAATCAGGCGAGTGCGATTTTTCGTTTTCAGGACTGAAGACGGCGGTAAGGCTGAAGGCCGAATCGATGGGGGAACTCACGGCCGGTGATATTGCCGGGCTTGCGTCTTCCGCCCAGGAGGCTATCGTCGATATTCTTGCCGAAAAATCCCTGATGGCCGTAGAAAGGACATCGCCGGAGATGTTTTATCTCGCCGGTGGAGTAGCTGCGAACAGCAGGTTGAGAGAGGTCATGAAGGAGAGGATGGGGAAGGCGGGAATCGCCGTATCATGGCCATCGATAGAACATTGTACCGATAATGCCGCGATGATAGCCTGCGCCGCGAGTCATCATATCGGGGCTGGAAGGACCGATGGCCTGGAGCTTAATACCTTCCCGAGGGGAGTACTCGCTTCCTGGTCGTGATCACCTGCCGCATCCAATCCATCGCTCCGAAACAGACTGATACCCGCAAATGGGGTTTGGATTGTGGACTCTCCCGGAATGGGTAGTTGTGCCCACAAACCGCCCAGCCTCTCCTTTCGTCACGATATTCCATATGCAAAATTAGCGGCAAGGGCAACTCATTCTGCGAGAAAAATTCGCACGGGGCTTGCGAACCGCCATAACGCCACACATGTAACCATATGATAGTCATACCGTTAAATGATATGTGCCGTCAGGCTCCGTTGGCATATTAATTGCGAACCTGATGATTGCATCAGGAATATCCATGCAGGATCGATGACCGCCATTAGCAGGACAGAGAGAATGAGCCCGGAAGAAAACCGCGATGTATTCAAGATTCTTGTAGTCGACGACGAGGAGCATATCCGTCGGATACTGCAATTTCAGCTGGAAAAGTACGGCTATGTCGTCAAGACCGCCGAGAATGGCGAAGTCGCTCTCAGGATCGTACATCGTGAGGCTCCCGATCTGATCATCCTCGATCTGATGATGCCGAAGATAAATGGCTTCGAAGTATGCAAACGACTCAGGGCCGATTTCCAGACCAGCCATATACCGATCATCATGCTTACGGCCAAAAGCGATCTTCCGGACAAGATAAAGGGACTTCGTGACGGCGCGAACGACTATCTGGTCAAACCCTATTCCAACGAGGAACTGCTTTTACGGGTAAAGAACGTTCTCGAATGGAGTCAGCAGCAGAAAAACGCGAACCCCCTGACCGGTTTTGCCGGGAACAAGGCCATCGAAAAAGAACTTCAGAACAGGATAGAAATCGGTAGTTCGTTCGCTTTCATTTACATCGATATAGACAATTTCAAGGCTTATAACGATTACTACGGTTATCAGAAAGGTGATGAGTCGATCCTGTTTCTGGCGGATATCATCACCGAGTCGGTCAATTCGCTTGGTGGTTCAGGCGATTTCGTCGGTCATATCGGGGGGGATGACTTCGTCATCATGACTTCCATAGACAGAGCAGAATTCATCTCGCGTCATATCGTGGATGAATTTGACAAGGGGTCCCTCGTGCTCATGCATGAAGAGGACATCCGAAAGGGATATCTCGAGATCAAGAACCGACTCGGAGAGATCAAGAGGGTTCCGCTCATGTCGCTGACCATAGCTCTCGTCGTGAACGAGGGCGGCAGACTCAAGCATTTCGCGCAGGTCAATGATATCGCCTCTGAATTGAAAAAGTTCGGAAAGGGCATGACGGGCAGCGTAGTGGTCCGGGAGAGAAGAAAAGAGAAAACACCTTCTGAGAAATTAGAACAATGGTAAGCACGGTGACAGTTTTGATAGCCGCCGTGATTCGAGCGGTCCAGTGATCTCTGGAGGCCCTGGAGTGGAAGGCATAAAAGACAAAAACGAGAATGCAGGTAAAGAGACCGTTCTGGACGCGAGAAAAGAACTGGAACACCTGCGCTCCGAGATCGAGAGAAACAAGGGAGTCTTTGATTCCGCCAGGCTTATAGTCGGTCACGAACTCAATCGTCCGCTTACATCGATAAACGGATATCTGGAACTGATCGAAGCCCGCTTCGAAAAGATCTCGGAGGACAAGGAAAAGCGCTATTTCTCAAAGATTAAGGAAGCGGTCGCCGAGATGGAGGGCCTTATCGAATCGTTCGTTCACATGCTTCGTTTTGATACTCCTGGCGAGTATTCCGAAGATTTCGACGAAGTGGAACTGCACGGACTTGTCGAGAAGTTCAGGATCAAGAACGAAGGCTACATGGTGGGCGTGGAGAATCTCGTGCCGAGGAATCTGCCGCCGATCCTTGTGAGAAGGGCATGTCTCGATATCGTTCTCGACAATCTTATCTCGAACGGCCTTAAGCATGGTGGAGGGTCCGAACCTGTCAGTGTGAGCGCCAGGATACAATTGGACAGGCGCGGGATGTCGGAGAGGAAGATCCTCATAATGGAGATCAGGGACAACGGGCGGGGCATGCCGCCGAAGGAACTGGACGAGATATTCGACCCCTTCTACAGGGGAAATTCCAGAAAAGATGTTCAGGGGCTCGGGCTGGGGCTCGCGCTGGTTAAGAATATTATGAATATAATGATGGGGAACATTCATATAAAAAGCTCTCCGGATATGGGAACCGTAGCGATTATCTGCGTGCCTGTACCGGAGGACAGACCTGGTCCATATGACAGGATCGGGTAAGGGTGGGGAAATGGAAGAAATAAAAAACAGGGGAGAAGGCCGTAAGCCTGCCTATGTCAGCATACCGCAGATCAGACTCATAGAGCTGATAGCGATCTTCTGTATCGTTTACGTAGCGGGAGAGATCGCTGGATTCTCATACAATTCCGGATGGATAGTGGCTGTATTTCTCGGTTCGGCGTTTTTCAACCTTCTTCTTGCGGGGCTGGAAAACCGCATATCCGGAATACAGGATGGCGTAATCCGACCGAATCATTTCTGGTGCTGGATGACTGTGTTCCTGGATCTGGCAACAGCGCTGGCGCTTGTTTATTTCACTGGAAATATCGAGAGTCCCTTCATTTTTATTCTCGTCGTTCCGCTGTTCTTCGCGGGCAGGCTCCTTCCCGCTCTACAGGCGGGGATAGCAGTCACCGGTGTGACGATCTTTGCTGTAGCGAGTCTGGGGATGCTGGAAATAAACGGAATCATACCCCAGTTTTCCTGCGCGCCAGGTAGTGTCGCTGTGACTCGGGACCCGCATTATCTTGCCGGTGGCATCCTTGTGCTCGGCGGATTCATGGGGCTCATGACATATCTTTTCAGCACCTTCTACGACAACTTCAATGTTTATTTCAAGACAGCCGAAGACCGGTTGATGAACACACGAAAAAGGATAATAGAGCTGACACGGCTGTACGATATCAGCCTCGGGATAAATTCGGTGATCAGCCTCGATACTCTTTTGAAAATGGTATGCAAGGAGATCACTCTTCTGCTGAGGCGTCCATGGGCATCGGTGATCCTTCTCAATCAGAAGAAAGAGATCGTCAACTTTGTCGAACTTGGAGAAGAAGGGGTCGTCAGTGTCACATCGGCCGATGACTTTGAGGACGATCCGCTTCTGAAGAGAGTCCTTTCCCTTGAAGATGGAGTGACGATAGAGAATGTTACGAAGAACGAATTTTCTTCAAAGTCGATAATCGTATCCGGCAAGAAACTCAACACGCTCCTGGCCGTCCCGGTGATCTCGGGCAGAGAATCCGCCGGCGTATTATTCGCCGGCGACAAGGAAGATATTCCGTTTTCGGACGAGGATGTCAGGCTGTTGACGATTCTCTCCGGACAGGTGGCGACCGCCATCGAGAAGAGTCGTCTTTACGAAGTGATGAACAGCCGTATCAGCAGACTTGAGCAGGAGAACGAGAGGCTCGAGAGTTCGAACAAACTGAAGATGGGATACATCTCACACCTTTCACATGAGTTCAAGACGCCACTGACCTCCATAAAAGCCTATGTAGAATCTCTCAAGGACCACATCGATGATCCAGGATTTACTGAGAAGAAAGAATTTCTTGGAGTCGTGTCAAACGAGACCGACAGACTCATACGTATGGTAAACAAGGTGCTGGATGTCTCGAAGATCGAGTTCGGGCAGAGAACTCTCAAACGCAATATCTTTGGTCTCACAAATGTCATCGAGGATGTCGACTCATCGCTCCAGCCTTATCTTCTGGACAAGAGGCTTCATCTGATCGTGCGATGTGCGGATGATCTTCCTCTCATAGACGGGGATGAGGATCTCATAAAGCAGGTATTCATCAACCTGATCGGTAACGCGGTCAAATTTTCACCACAGGGATCCAGGATATTCGTAGATGCTGTCGAGGATGCTGTCTCCGTGAAGGTGTCGATCCGCGACGAGGGTGTGGGAATCCCCGAGGATGACCTCAATAATATCTTCAAGCATTTCTATCAGGTGGGGACCGGCATGAGCGACGGAGTGGGCCTCGGGCTCGCCATCGTAAAGAACATCATAGAACAGCATGGCGGATATATACATGTATCAAGCAACATGGGAGAGGGTTCGACGTTCACGTTCACCCTGCCCAAGGAACATCATTTCAATGATCTGATAGGGTTTATTTTCGGAGCTCACGACTCCATGAACGAGATCAACGAGATCTTCAAGCTTTCCGTGAAGATCGTCGCCGAGCTTTTTTCGGCCAAGATAGTCTCCCTGATGCTTCTCGACCAGAAGGAGGGTGACCTGTTCATCAAGGACGCATATGGACTTGACGAAGAGATCGTGGAGACTACAAGGGTCAAGATCGGTAAAAGCATAGCGGGCAAGGTCGCCCAGACCGGAGAGCCGCTGCTGATAGAGAATATAGAGGAAGTAGGTTTCAGCGGGAACCCGAACAATCCGCAGTATGAGACGAAATCACTGCTCAGTGTTCCCCTCATAGTGGGGATGTCGGTGATCGGCGTGATAAACGTCAATAATAAGACATCCGGGAAACCATTCAACGATGACGACCTGCTGCTGTTGACATCGATAAGCCAGAGATTGGCAAAGATCATAGAGAGGATGCGTACAGCCGAGAATTTCGCTGCCTTCGTCGACGAGGCGATCCATTCACTCCGGTCATTGCTTCGTGTATGCGAGAAAGACAGGACCGGGCTGACGAGGAAAAGTGTGCGATGGGCCGTGAAGGTGGCCAGGAAGTTGATGCTTACCGAAAAAGATATACAGGTGATCCAGTTCGTCTCAAGCATTCATGATGTAGGCATGACGACAGTCAGCGAAGATATACTCAAGAAAACACTGGACCTCACTTCAGACGAAGTCGATGAGATAAGAAAGCACCCTCAAAGAGGTACCGCGATACTCCGGCCCCTGGAGTTCGTCGAGTATGTGAGCCAGATCATGTTGTTCCACCATGAAAGGGTGGACGGCAAGGGATATCCGATGGGGCTGAAGGGTGACCAGATACCGATCGGCGCGAAGATATTGTCAGTTCTTGACGCATATGTGTCGATGGTAAGTAAGCGTCCGTTCAGGCGTCAGCTCGCTGTCGAGGAATCGATAGAGGAACTTCTGGCGAATGTGGACACCCAGTTCGACCCAGCGGTCGTGGGTGCTTTTGTCGAAGTCCTGATGGATGAGGGCTATATCGATATTGATGAGTACTCCGTCGTTTCAGAAAGACTGAGATTCGGCGGTAAGCACAAGGCTATGCCTTAAGGAAAAGCATCACCATGATACCGGGAACCGAAAATATGTTTACAGGCGATTCGGGTGAGGCGACCTACCTGTTCCTTATACTGCTCATTTCCCTCGCTTCGATCGCCCGAATAGCCGTTCTAAGGAAAGGGAAGTCGATCAGACCGATAATGGCGGTCATGGCGGGATTCCTCGTGCTTACCGTTTCGCGTGCGACGCTTGTCGCGTGTACGCCGGGAGGAAACCCGATCAAGTCGATCATCTCTCTCATTTTCGGGCTCGCCGGGATATACCTGCTTCTCACTTGTGTTGCTACGGGGAGAAGAGAAGACGATTATTCGCTCTGGAATCCCAGATTCGTTCTGGCGGGGGCCTCAACGGGATTGATCTTTGGTGCTGTGCTGTTCATTTTCACCGGGGAGAGACAGGCAGGCTCGGTGCTGATACAGTCGCTTGTCTCGTTCATGGTATTTGCTCCGATCGGTCTCTGGGCCGGGGTCTATTGGCAGAGGGAAAGACTGAGGATGGGTGGGACCGGACTCTTTCTGGTCGCGGTGGCCTTCATGGCGTCAGCCTCGTCGATCGGCGGACTCGTATGGTCGGGTGTGGTTGGACAGGAACATTTCTGGGCACAACTTTTCTCCCTGCTGGATATTGCGGGGATGTTCCTCTACCTTGTCACCTTCGTCTTCGAGTCAGTTCCAGGACGGAGACCTGTGTCACATCGAGACAAGGAAGCCGTACACTCTTTCAGTACGGAACTTATAGCTTCGACCGGGAAAGTCGGTATCCGGGCAGTAGATCTAAGCATGAAGATCATCGGAGGAGAGAGAGAGTCAAAAGTCTACCATTCGATCGTAGAAGCGGTCTCGGAAGAGACTTCGGCTGAATTCGTCCTCCTCAGGACCTATGACAGGACGGACGAGATATTCAATACGACAGGGTATATGCTTGATGGAAAATACAGGACCGAATCGCAGTTCCAGGCCGTTCTCTCGAAGTCGAAACTGGCTCATTTCTGCAATGAAGAATCCGCATCAGGTGTGGGCTTTCTGCTGAACCGTGAAGATCTGGGTGAAGACAGCGATGCATTTTTGCCCGAAGGACTCAAGTGGACAACCGGGGAGATCGTCGTTGTTCCAATAAAGAACGATGGACTGCTCACGGGATTCTTTACGGCAGGCTTTTTCCGCACCGAACCGCGAGCCGAAGTCATTGATACATTACGGATATATTCCGCTAATGTCATTGAGGTCATTGCGAGGGAGGGGATGAAGAGGAAGGTGAGGGAAAGCCGGAAGGCTCTCTCGGATTGTCGCGAGGAACTCGATGCTGCGAACAAGCTCAAGTCGAATTTCCTCTCGGTAGTCTCTCACGAACTCAGGACGCCACTCACTTCCGTCAAGGCCTACAATGAGACCCTTCTTGAGAATGTGGAAACGATTGAAAAAGAAACTATAAAGAATTTCCTCTCTGTGATGGGTGAAGAGAACGAGAGAGTGATCAAGCTGGTCGATAACATGCTCAGCTATTCAAGCATGGAGACAGGCCACCTGAATGTAGAAAAATCCTTATGCAACCTGAATTCCATAATTAAAAAATCGCTCGAAGCATCAGAAAGCCAATTGATGAAGGGCAGGATCGATACCGACCTGAAACTTCCAAGGAAAGACGTCAAGCTGGAAGCTGATCCGGAGTTGATCTCGCAGTTGATGAGCAACCTCATCAGCAATGCCGTCAAGTTTACACCCGAATCCGGAAAGGTGTCCGTCTCCCTTGAAGAGGAGGCTTCCGGTGTGAGGATAGTGGTGCAGGACACAGGGAGCGGTATCCCGGAAGACCAGCTCGAGAAGATATTCGAACGATTCCATCAGGTCGATGCAAGTGATACGAGAGAGTTCGGTGGGTCCGGACTGGGCCTGGCAATATGCAAGAATATCGTCGAATGGCATGATGGAAGAATATGGGTGGAGAACGTGAAGGAGGCCGGGGCTCGTTTCGTCGTCATACTTCCGATGAAGGATATCATCGTCCGGCAGGCGTCCAATAGTGGGACCATAGGTTCAGTAAGGTTTGAAAGGGAACGCTACCTGTCGCTTCTCGTCGAAATGATATCAGAGTTCCTGCAGGCCAGGAAAGCGTCTATCATGATGCTTGGCGAGGACAGAAAGACCTTGAACGTGATCGCAGCAAAAGGCCTCGATCCAGAATTCGTCGAAAATACGAAGATCGAGATCGGGGAAAGAATCGCGGGCCGCGTGATCCTGGAGGGCGAGTCATATCACGTCTTCGACATAGAGAAGGACGGCAAGGTCGGCAGGGTGAACAACAGCGCCTATTATGGCACCAACTCGTTTATATCGATTCCATTGAAAGACGGCAATGAAGTGGTCGGCGTCCTCAATGTGAGTGATAATGTAGAAGGAAGAGAGTTCACCAGGGCCGACAAGGAGATCCTGGAAGCCTTTTCCGGGATAATCTCGAGAATGCTGAAAAAACTTGATGCCTTCGAAAAGGTGTCCCTGAACTTCGAACAGCTCAAGGACGCGATGAAAAGCATACTTCATATCCGGGAGATATGGGGAAGCAGGAACCTAAACAACTACACGCTTATAGCTCTCGGGGTCGGCCGCAGGCTGGACCTGGGCGAAGATTCGATGACCGCTCTTCGGATGGGGATGAACATGTACGATCTTGGCATGATGAAGATCCCCCGTAGTATCAGGGTGAAGAAGGAAGAGTTGTCGGAGGGGGAGTGGAAAGTACTCAGGGAACACACCAATCTCGGATATACGCTTCTTTCCCCTATGGGACTCGATGAACGAATCATGAAGATGGTGCGATGCCATCATGAATATTTTGACGGAAGCGGATATCCCGACGGGTTATTAAGGGAAGAGATCCCTGTCGAGGCAAGGATACTCGGAGTGATAGACGCGTTCAGGGCGCTGATATCGCTCGGACCGTATCGCAGGGCATTTACGATCGATGAGGCCAGGAACGAGATCATCAGGAGTTCCGGTACAAAGTTCGACCCGCAGATAGTCGGCGCATTCGTCAAGGTCCTGCACGAGCTCGGGGCGAGGGACGGTGATGGGGAAATGAACCTCGACGCAGTCGAACAAGAACTCGAAGAGATGAGAAAAGAATACGAAGAAACAGGTAAACGGTAGGAAACAAGGGAGGAGATTCAATGAAGAAGGGAAAAGTCCTTGTCGTGGACGATGAAGTCAATATCACTCAGATCCTGGAGTTCAGTATCGGGTCGGAAGGTTATGAGGTGCTGACGGCATCGAACGGAGAAGAGGCGATCGACAAGGCGAGACGCGAACAGCCGGACCTTATCATCCTCGATATCATGATGCCGAGAATAGACGGGTACGAGGCATGCAGGATCCTCAAAGCGAATCCGATCACGAAGAATATCCCTGTGGTACTGCTTACTGCCAAGGGAAGGGATATCGACAAGCGTCTGGGTTATGAAGTAGGAGCGTCTGACTACATAATCAAGCCGTTCAGCCCTAACAAGCTGATCGAACGGATACACGAACTGCTCGTGACTTCGTCTAAATAGTCTTTTGCGTTGCCGGGTGGCAGCCCACGTAATATACTCTCCCCCACTATGGGAAAAAGCCCGGCATACCCGCGTTTCGTCGATGTAGCGCTACCTGTCCCAGTCGACAGGACCTTCACATACAATGTGCCACTCGAACTGTGTGAATCGATTTCTGCCGGGGCCAGGATATCCGTTCCTTTCGGAAAGAGAAAGATGGTGGGGTACGCGTTATCCTTTCCGGATGAGGCTCCTGCCGGTCTTGGAACGAAGGATATTGTTGCGGTTATCGACCAGCCGCCAATGCTCACCGGCCCGATCCTCGAACTCGCCGCATGGATGGCGGAATATTATGTCCAGCCGATGGGTATAGTGTTGAAGGCTGTCCTTCCCGCAAGCATCAGGGGGGCAGGAAGAAAGAAGGGCGGCGACGAACTGGCGGAGAGGTTCCCTGAAGAACCGGAGAGGCCGGAACTGAACCCCGACCAGACACAGGTCTTTGAAGCGGTCGTGAAAAGTATCAGTGAAGGTCGGGGCGAGAGGTTTCTCCTTGCCGGAGTCACCGGGAGCGGGAAAACCGAAGTATATCTCAGGTGTATCGAAGAAGTCCTGGCAGCTGGCAGGAGCGCGATAGTACTTGTCCCGGAGATCGCTCTTATCCCCCAGTCAACGTCGCGTTTTCAGCGCCGGTTCGGTGGGAAGGTATCTGTACTTCACAGCAGGCTTACCGGCCCCCAGCGCTCGACGATATGGAAAAAGGCCGCGTCAGGGGAGGTCCGTGTGATCATCGGACCCCGTTCGGCTGTCTTTGTCCCGGTCCGGGACCTCGGCATCATAGTGGTGGACGAGGAACAGGATTCATCGTTCAAGCAGGAGGAGAAACCACATTACAGCGCGATAAGGGCGGCGGAGTTCCGAAGCCGCAATGAGAATGCGGCACTTCTCCTGGGTTCGGCAACGCCTTCACTTGAGAGTTGGCACGAAGCGTCATCGGGCGGCATCACGAGCTTCAGGCTTAATGACAGGCCGACGGGTGGCGGTATGCCTGAAGTCGAAGTCGTCGATATGCGTGAAAAGGAGGGTCTCTTCTCCGAAGAACTTCTTGGCGCAGCCGAGGATTGTGTCGACAGGAACGAGCAGGGGATCATTCTCATCAACAGGCGTGGGCACGCGAACTACGTTCAGTGCAGGAGTTGCGGATGGATAGCGAGGTGTCCCCACTGTTCGATATCTCTTACATATCACAGCCGCGGTAACAGTCTGATCTGCCACTATTGCGGCCACATGGAATCGACGCCGGGCAGGTGTCCCAGGTGCGGTGAGTTCGGGGTGATACAGAAAGGCGCGGGCACGCAAAGGGTCGAGATGGAACTTCAGAATCTCGTTCCCTCGGCAAGGGTGCTGAGGATGGACCTCGATACGACCAAGGGCAAGACAGGACACCTCGATCTGCTGGAAAGCTTCGGCCGGGGAGAGGCAGATATTCTGATGGGTACTCAGATGGTCGCGAAGGGCCATCATTTTCCCAACGTCACTCTGGTTGGGATACTTTCTGCAGATGACGGGCTTAATTTCCCCGACTTCAGGGCCGCCGAACGGACATTTCAGCTTCTCTCCCAGGCAGCCGGCAGGACCGGGAGGGGGAAAAAAGGAGGAAGGGTCATTATTCAGGCCTTCGCGCCGGACCATTTCATATACGATTACATTCAGGCGCATGATTTCGACGGTTTCGCCACCACCGAGATCGAGCTCAGAAGGCAACTGAGATATCCTCCCGTGACTTCACTGATGCTGTTCACTCTTTCGTCAAGGTCGATGACCGTGGCTGCCGAGACGGCGGAAAGGGTGATGGAGGCCCTTGTCGCATCGGGTGCGGCAGGTGGAGACGGAATCCTTGGCCCCACACCCGCCCTGATAGAGAAACTCAGGGGAAATTATCGATTTCATGTCCTGGCCAGAGGGGAGATCGGTTTCGCGGACAGGAAAGTCCTCGCAGCGGCTGCGCGTAAAGCAATGACAGGCGCAAAAGGCGTGGATATCCAGTGGAATGTTGATCCTGTAAACCTTTTCTAATAAACCGGATGCGTATTTGATAAAACCAATAGTGCTTGACACGACCACATGCTGTTGCTAATTTTCAAATGTCCAGAGGGACATAGACAGGTTATTGTCAAGGCAGACGAAGGAGGAATCTTCCTGATGAAAACTAACAGGATATTGGCAGCGGTCATGATCTTTCTGCTTCTCGGTATCTATGCCTGCAAGAGTGTAGAGACCAGGAGCGCTATGCTGCGTAACCAGGAAAAGAATTATGACAAGGCCATTGTGTTGGGAAAAACGGCGGTCGAGAATAATCCATATGACGCGCAAGCATACTACGAGCTCGGTTATGCTTACAGCCTCAAGGAAGATCCTGACATGGAGAAGGCCTATGAATACTTTCGCAAGTCGGCCCAATATGATCCGGAAAAAGAGACGCTATGCGAGGAAAGTATCGGTTCCAACTGGGCGACACATTTTAACCTCGGAATACTCGAATATCAGTCCGATAACCTGGTTGGCGCCTCGAAGGAATTCGAGCAGGCGACCCTTGCCGATCCAAGAAAGGTAAAAGGCTGGCTGAATCTGGCTATGGCCTTTAACGCCATCGTAAAAGAGGATTCGACGTACCAGGAAGCCCTCTACTCTGCTACCGAGAAAGTGATGAGCCTGGTCGAGACGGGCGACCCGAATTACGGCAAGGTCCTGGCACTTTCCGGTCGCGTGATGATCATGAAGGGCGATGAGGACAAGGCGGCCGAGATCTTCGAGAGGCTTCTCATCGATGATCCCACTCATGCCGAAGAGATCGAGAGAGCGGGGAACGATTATCTGCGTCAGGAGAATTATGCCGGTGCTATCAGGATGTTCGAGATGGCTGAGAAGGGATATCTTGAGACTGAAACGGAAAACCCTGACCTCTATTACAATGTGGGTGTGTGTTATCTGAGGTTAAAGATGTATCTGGAAGCGGCGGAGGCCTACCAGCAGGTCATCATGTACCAGCCGGATAACTTAAGAGCTTTTTACAGCAGGCTTCTCGCTTATTACCAGGGAGAGTTCTGGGACGAGTCGATTATGTACGGGCAGGAATACACGGAGACCGTGGCGCCTGAGGACCCGAGGGGATGGCAGATACTGGGCCTGACGTACAGCAAGAAGAACATGAAGGAACTGGCTGAGCAGGCGATCAAAAAGTTCCAGGATCTTTCGGGACATTAGTAGAATCAGGGACGGGTGGGCTGTTTGCAGCTCACCCGTATCCCATTAAAACCCCTTCGGTTTTCTTCCCCGCTGTCCCTATTTTGCTTGACATAATGGAGAATTTTCTGTAAATTTTCCGGAGAAGAGAAAAGATATTTCTTCTACGCCCCTGAATCTCCACAAAATATTTCTGGAGGCTGATCTTTCAGGGGAGCGTTTCGACCTCAAGGTGACAGTTTTCCCGGACGATATCTTGAGAGGTCCCACGAAAAACACTGGAGTGATCGATAGGCAGGAATAGGACCGTCGGCCGGTCCGAATTAATCAGAGTCAAGTCAACAGGGGAAAGAAACGGTCAACAGACTTGTTTCGTCCTTGAATCCCGGTTTATGGGGATGGTATTTAGAAAAGGTTGGAGTTAATGGATATTGCCGAACTGAAAAAGAAAAAGATCGACGAACTCATGGAGATGGCGGTCGAACTGAACATCGAGGAAGCCAGCAGCCTTCGCAAGCAGGAGCTCATCTTCAAGCTCCTGGAAACACATTCCAAGCAGAACGGACTGATTTATAACCAGGGCGTGCTGCAGGTGCTTCCTGAGGGATACGGATTCCTCAGATCTCCATCATACAACTATCTGCCGGGACCTGACGACATCTACATCTCGCCGTCACAGATCAAGAAATTCTCTCTGCGCACCGGGGATACGGTATATGGTCAGATAAGGCCCCCGAAGGAATCGGAGAGGTATTTCGCTCTCCTCAAGGTGGAGGCTGTCAATGGAGAGAATCCTGACAAGGCCAGGAAAAAAACGCTCTTCGACAACCTCACCCCTCTTTATCCTGACAAAATGATCGATCTGGAACACGATCCAAAAGACCTTTCCACGAGAGTCATGAATCTTATGACGCCGATCGGCAAGGGCCAGCGAGCACTCATCGTTGCTCCGCCGCGTACGGGAAAGACGGTCCTTCTGCAGAAGATCGCCAACTCTATTACTGTCAATCACCCCGAGATCGTGTTGATCGTCCTTCTCATAGACGAGCGTCCGGAAGAGGTGACCGACATGGAGAGGTCGGTGCACGGCGAAGTGATCAGTTCGACCTTCGATGAACCGGCCGACAGGCATGTCCATGTAAGTGATATGGTGATCGAGAAGGCGAAGAGGTTGGTAGAGCATGGGAAAGATGTGGTTATCCTTCTCGATAGTATCACAAGGCTGGCAAGAGCCCATAACTCGGTCGTGCCTCACTCGGGCAAGATCCTTTCAGGTGGTGTAGACTCAAACGCTTTACAGAGGCCGAAAAGGTTCTTTGGTGCGGCGAGAAACACAGAGGAGCAGGGCAGCCTGACAATCATCGCTACAGCTCTTGTGGAGACCGGGAGTCGGATGGACGAGGTCATCTTTGAGGAGTTCAAGGGCACAGGCAACCTTGAAATAGTGCTGGACCGCAGGTTGTCAGACAAGAGAGTCTGGCCAGCGATCGATATATTGCGGTCGGGGACCAGGAAGGAAGAACTTCTTCTCGAAGAAAAGGTTTTAACCAAGGTCTATATATTGAGGAAGTTCCTGAGCGACAAGTCAAGTGTAGAGGCGATGGAGTTCCTGTTGGAGAAAATGGTGAGGACGAAGACGAATTCTAAGTTCCTCTCATCGATGAACGCCTGATAATTTCCTGGCTTGCATGGAAAAAAGTGAAAATTCAATTTGAATTCGTGATCGTCGCATATTAGATTGTATTCCCTGCGGCAGATGTCGCGGGAACAGGGAAAAAACCGGAGAAAGAAAATGAAAAAAGACATTCACCCGGAGTATAAGAAGACAAATATCAGTTGTCTGTGCGGCAACGTCATCGAGACGCGCTCGACGCAGGAAGAGATCTCGGTTGAGATCTGTTCCAACTGTCACCCCTTCTTTACGGGCAAGCAGAAGCTTATCGATACGGCTGGACGCGTTGAGAGGTTCCAGCGTAAGTATGGGGATTACCGCAAGAAATCAGCTGAAAAGAAAAGCTGACCTGTACTACTACTGCACGCGGGAAAACAGGTGAACAATGTCCGGCAATGAGGAAGCAATAAATCTTCATGTCGGGGGGCAGGCTGTCATCGAAGGCGTTATGATGCGTTCTCCGAAGGGCATTGCCACAGCCGTCCGAACGCCTTCTGGCGACATAGTTGTAAAGGCCGAACCATTTCGGAGCCTGACGAAAAGGTATCGTATATTCAATATCCCCATCATTCGCGGGGCGATCACCCTTGTAGAGACTCTCGTCGTGGCAGTGAAATCCCTGTCGTTCTCCGCTGACCAGGCTTCGACAGAGGAAGAGAAAAAAAAGGAGAACGCTGCCCTGTCCTCCCTCTACATGGTAATTACAGTGGTCGCAGCCTTTGGCCTCGGCTTCCTTTTCTTTTTCTATATCC
The DNA here is from genome assembly GCA_019038625.1 of Candidatus Latescibacterota bacterium. Taxonomy (NCBI): domain Bacteria; kingdom Pseudomonadati; phylum Candidatus Latescibacterota; species Candidatus Latescibacterota bacterium. The sequence continues at coordinate 43,863 of JAHOYU010000116.1, forward strand.
CGCTTCTTCTTACAGAGTTGTTCGGGTTTGAGAACAGTTTCCTTTTCAATCTTGTGGACGGGATCCTGAGGCTGTTATTCATCTTCATGTATATCATTCTGATAACGAGATGGAAGGAAATGCGGAGGGTCTTCGAGTATCATGGTGCGGAGCACAAGACGATATTTGCTTTCGAGGCATCAGTCGAGCCCACTCCAGAAGACATTACTCCCGAGAGCGCCAGCGGGTTCTCCAGATTCCATCCAAGGTGCAGTACGAGCTTTCTGGTCATCGTGGTCCTCGTCAGCGTGATTGTCTTTGTTTTCCTCGGCAAACCGGATAATGTGACCGACAGGCTGGTCAGGTTTTCTTTTGTTCCGGTGATCGCCGGACTTTCCTATGAAGTCCTCCGTTTCTCGGCTCGTCCGGGTGTGAAGCAGAGGATCGGATTTCTCTTCTGGCCGGGTCTCTTCATGCAGAGGTTCACTACCTGCGAGCCTTCAGCGGACCAGATCGAGGTCGCGATAGTAGCCCTGAAGGCCTGTCTCGATGACAAAGTGCTGGAAACGGGCGGAATAATCAATTAGCATACGATCCTGTGGAAATCCGGGAGCATAAGGCGCCCGGAGGTGTTTCCATGTCCGGAGGCCTGTCTTGGATATATTGAAAAGATACGAAAAGGTACTGGAAAGGTACGAACAGCTCGGAGAGGAGCTGTCACGTCCAGAAATCATCAAGAACCAGAAGGTATACCGCGAACTGGCCAGAGAGCGAAGCAACCTCGACAAGGCAGTTATAGCGATCCGCGAGTATGTGTCGAAATCGGAACGCCTTCGTCAGGCCGGGGAAGTCCTGGAGAAGTCGGAAGACCGTGAGATGAAAGAACTGGCGGAGATGGAGATAGAGGAGATCGGCGGGGCAGTAGATGAGCTCGAAGAGGCGATCAAGCTGATGTTGATACCGAGCGACCCCGACGATTCCAGAAACACGGTAATGGAGATAAGGGCGGGGACGGGAGGAGACGAGGCGGCACTCTTCGTCGCCGATCTTGCGAGGATGTACAGGCTTTTCGCCGAGAGCAATAAATGGAAGATCGATATTCTCAGCAGCAATCCCACCGAGATGGGGGGATTTAAAGAAATTATTTTCCTTGTGACAGGACAGGAAGCGTTCGGCAAACTGAAGTTCGAGAGTGGTGTGCATCGTGTGCAGAGGGTGCCGGTGACCGAATCGGGAGGAAGGATCCATACTTCAGCGGTGTCCGTTGCGGTACTTCCCGAAGCCGAGGCTGTTGATATCAATGTAGAGCAGAAGGATCTGAAAATAGACGTCTACCGGTCGAGTGGGCCGGGAGGACAGAGTGTAAACACTACGGACTCGGCTGTCAGAGTCACTCATATTCCTACGGGCCTGGTCGTTACCTGCCAGGACGAAAAGTCACAACACAAGAACAAGGCCAAGGCGATGAAAGTGCTCATGTCCAGGTTGCTGGAAAAAGCCAGGGACGAGCAGGCCGACGAGATAGCTGCTGTCAGGAGAGATATGGTGGGTTCCGGTGACCGCAGCGCCAAGATCCGTACATATAATTTTCCCCAGGGGAGAGTGAGCGATCACAGGATCGGTCTTACACTTCACAACCTGAGTGGTGTACTTGACGGAGACATCGGAGGGATAGTCAGTGAACTGGCTCTTGCTCACAGGGAAAAGCTGCTTGCTCTTGAGATGGAAAGGGAAGTGGAGCGGGGGGAGGAGTAGATGGCCAGCACACCTACGGTCATGGAAGCCGTCAGCATGTCTGAGGGATATCTTCAGAAACACGGTGTCGAATCGCCAAGGCTGAGCGCGGAGCATCTTCTCGCGCGTGCCCTTGACTGCTCGAGGCTTGATCTGTATCTCAGGTTCGAGGAAAATCTCGAAGAAAAGACCCTCAAAGCTTACAGGAAAGATTTGAAAAAAAGGGCGAGCCACTATCCCCTTCAATACATTCTGGGAGAGACCGAGTTCTTTTCTCTGCCTTTCAGGATGAGCGAGGGAGTGTTTATCCCGCGTCCCGAGACAGAAGTGCTGATAGAGGCGGTTGAAAAGAAGATGAAGCAGATGGAAAAGGCGGATTTCATGGAGATCGGTGCCGGGAGTGGTATCATCTCAGGCACGCTTGCCAAGCGCCATCCGGGGTGGAGGGGCGTGACGTTCGATATTTCTCCAGAGGCTGCGTTTCTCGCGAGAAAGAATTTCAAGGCTCTCGGCGTCGATGACAGGCTGGAGATCCTGATCGCGGACAGCTTCGATGCTGTCTGTGGCGGGTCCAGGCTCGATATTCTTGTATCGAATCCTCCATATATACCTACCGGTGACATTGAAGGGTTGCAGGAGGAAGTAGCTCTTTTTGAATCGAGGGTCGCGCTGGACGGAGGGCCGGATGGACTATCTTTCTATCCGATGATCGCGGTCCGGGGTGGTAGTCTCCTGAAGTCGGGAGGTCTGGTGGCCCTTGAGATCGGTGATGGGCAGGCGACCGATGTCGGAAACATCTTTCAGAACGAAGGATATGAAGACATCGAGGTATGGAAAGATTATAACGGCAAGGAAAGGGTCATGACGGCCCGAAAACAATAGAGGGTAAGGAGGGGGGCCTGATGGAAAGTTTTACGATAAAAGGACCCTGCAGGTTGAATGGAAGCGTTTCGGTGGGAGGGGCGAAAAACGCCATGCTTCCCCTGATGGCGGCCACGATATTCACCGGCGGGAAATGTATTCTGACAAATGTTCCTGACCTGAGGGATACCAGGACGATGATGCAACTCCTGGAAGTCCTGGGAATCCCATCGTCCCTCGAGGATGGAACGTTGACAGTTGACGCGTCGAAGGTGGATTCTTTCGAAGCCCCCTACGATCTTGTCCGGACGATGAGGGCTTCGATATATGCACTGGGACCCCTGGTTGCCAGATTTGGCAGGGCCCGGGTCTCGATGCCGGGAGGTTGCGCGTGGGGGCCGAGGCCTATCAACCTTCACCTGCAGGGGCTCAAGTCGCTCGGAGCCGAGATCAGGATCGATCACGGGTATATCGACGCGGTCGCGGACCGGCTGAAGGGCGCCGAGATCATCCTTTCCATACCGAGTGTAGGCGCGACAGTCAACCTGCTGCTTGCTGCCGTCCTGGCCGAAGGCAGGACCGTCATAGAGAATGCAGCTCGCGAACCTGAGATAATGGCTCTTGCAGGAGCTTTGAAGTCAGCGGGCGCGATGATCGAGGGTGAAGGCACTTCCAGAATAGAGATCGAGGGCGTGGATCAGATAAAACCTTTCGAATACAGGGTCATTCCGGACAGGATCGAGGCGGGGACATTTGCCGCTGCTGCGGCTATCACGGGAGGCAGGGTCGAGATAAACAACTGCGAACCTTCCCACATGGCGGCGGTAATAGACAAGCTCAGGGCCTGCGGCGCCGAAGTGGAGGTCTCCGATTCGACGATGATCGTCACCGGTCCGGACCGGATCGGGCCTGTCGATCTGGATACAGGGTTTTACCCGGCATTTCCGACAGACATGCAGGCACAGATGATGGCCGTGTTGTGCATGGCTGACGGATCGAGCTCGATCGTGGAGCATGTCTATTCGGACAGATTCACGCATGTCCCCGAACTTAAAAGGTTCGGAGCAAAGATCACTCTGGACGGGAGTGTGGCTGTTGTCAGCGGAGTGGGATCTTTACAGGGAGCTCCGGTGATGGCGACAGATATAAGAGCAAGTTCCGCTCTGATCCTTGCGGCTCTTGTCGCCGAAGGTGAAACCAGAATACTGAGGATCTACCATATAGACAGGGGCTACGAAAAGATAGAGAGCAAACTCAAGGCTCTGGGCGCCAGTATAGAGAGGGTCGGCGGATAGGGATCAGTGAAAGGGATGGCTTGAAGAATCTGATCATTGGGACTGCCGGGCATGTCGATCACGGCAAGACCGAGATTGTCAGAGCTCTGACAGGGAAAAACACCGACAGGCTCGAAGAGGAACAGGCCCGTGGCATATCGATCGTGCTGGGATTCGCTCCCCTGGATCTGGGAGAGGGCATTGTGGCAGGGCTGGTCGATGTCCCGGGACACGAAAAATTCGTCAAAAACATGGTTTCCGGCGCGACCGGAGTGGATATGGCGCTGATGGTCGTCGCTGCCGACGAAGGAGTCATGCCACAGACGATGGAACATTTTGAAGTCTTGCGCCTTCTCGGGCTCGATACTGCAGTGATCGCCATAACGAAAATCGACCTTGTCGATGATGAGATGGCAGGCATAGTGGAAAGTGAAGTCGAGGATCTCATTTCCGGCACCCCCCTTGAAGGTTCCATCCTTGTCAGGACTTCCTCGGTTACAGGGGAAGGCATAGAGGAACTCAGGAAAATATTGAGAGAGTGTACTGAAAGGGTGAGTAGCCTGAAAGACGGAGATATTTTCAGGCTTCCGGTGGACAGGGTGTTCACACGTGACGGAATAGGTACTATCGTTACGGGTACTGCCTGGTCCGGGTCGGTCGGCAGGGGCGATGAGCTGGTGATCGAGCCCGGTGGCAGGAAGGCCAGGGTCAGGGACGTTCATAATTTCGATAAAGCACTTGATTCTGCACGGGCCGGAATGAGGACCGCGCTTGCCCTTCACGGCTTGAAAAAGGATGAGATATCTCCCGGGGACCAGGTGGTGACACCGGGGCTGTTGTCAGCATCAAGTATGCTGGATGTCACCGTCGAGATAAGCGCCATAAAGGGCTCCCGGCTGAAGAACAGGCAGCGGGTCCGGTTTCATCACGCTGCCGGCGAGTCTCTTGCGCGTGTAGTCCTGCTCGACAGCGAGGAGATCATAGAGGGCGCGAGCGGGCTGGTGCAGCTTCGCATGGAGTCTCCAGTCGTGGCCCTCGGGGGTGACCGGTTCATCCTGAGGACATATTCGCCGATGAGGGTCCTTGCGGGTGGACGTATCCTCGATCCGGCAGCGCCGAAGGCCCGAAGATTCGATGATGCCCGCAGCAGTATCCTGCGAACGTTAAGAGATGGAAAGGACGGGGAGATAGTCGAGGTCCTCACATCCGATTCGGGACTTTCCGGACTCGACCCCGACAGTCTCAGACTTCTTGGCATGTCATCAGGCCGTATCGGGGATGCGATCGCCGGGCTTGGGGAAAATATAAAAGAAATCGAGGGAAGGTTATTTACAAGAGAGATAATAGATCTTCTCGATGCGAGAATGAAGGAGGTCCTCACTGAATTCTCCCGGAAAGACCCACTGCTGTGGGGTATGGAAAGAGAGCAGCTCAGGACGGATTCCTGTGCTGGTGGCGGACCTCTGTTCGGCTATCTTCTTGAGAAGGCCGACCGGGAAAAGATTATTTTCTTCAGGGATGGAAAGGTCAGGAGCGGGACTGCCGTAATGGAACTTTCAGATGAAGATATGAAAATCCTGGACAGGATATCCTCGCTGGTGAGGGAATCCGGACCCGCCTTTGTCACAACAAGAGATCTTTCCCACAGGATGGACGGGGTGGAAGACATCCTGAAGTATATCCATATCCTTCTGGACGACGGCAAACTGCTTAAAGTGGGTGGCGACGGATATATCGACTCGGGAGCATTCGAGGACATGAAAAAAACGCTTCGGGACATGCTGGCCGATGGCGGGACCATGAAGGTGGGCGATTTTAAGGACAGGTTCGGCCTGACCAGAAAACACGCCGTACCGATGCTTGAATTCCTGGACAGCGAAAGGATCACGGTCAGGAAGGGAGACAGCAGGGAAAGTGGCCCTGAACTGGATTGACTGACCCTGCCAGAAAGCGGTGAAAGGAAGAGAGATGCCGTTACCTGAAAGAAGAAAGACCAGGAAGACCCGTTATGGAACGGTCGAAATCGGGGGCGGTGCGCCCGTATCGATCCAGTCGATGTTGACATTCCCGGCGTCCTCTGTAGATGCCGCGTCAGGGCAGATCGAGGAACTTGCGGCGGCGGGTTGCCAGATCACAAGGGTGTCAGTCCGGGATATGAACGATGTAGACGCTCTTTCCAGACTTTGCGATGAAAGTTCGATCCCGGTCATTGCCGACATACATTTCGATCACAGGCTGGCCGTAGCTGCGGCTGAAAAGGGTGTCGCCGGATTGAGGATCAACCCGGGGAATATCGGGGGAAGGGAAAAGACACTCGCTGTGGCGGCCGCGGCTGGAGCGGCAGGTATCCCGATAAGGATCGGTGTCAATTCCGGCAGCCTGGAAAAGACGCTTGCCGGTCTGTATGTCACAGCCCCGGCACAGGCGCTTTGCGAAAGCGCGGCGGGTTTTGTCGCCATGCTTGAGCGGGAAGGTTTCGAAGAGCTTGTCTTCAGCCTGAAATCATCAGATCCGATGGTCACGGTAGAGGCCAACAGACTGTTCTCTTCAGAATATGATTATCCTCTTCATATCGGGGTGACGGAAGCGGGCCCCGTCCTTTCCGGAACAGCCAGATCAGTCGTCGCGCTGACGATGCTGCTGTCTGAAGGGATCGGAGATACAGTCAGGGTATCACTTTCGGGAGATCCGGTGCGTGAAATAGTTGTCGCTGGAGCAATGCTATCCGCCCTGGGCCTCAGGACGGACCTTCCGAGGATAATATCCTGTCCGACATGTGGGAGAAGTCACCTGGATGTGGCTCCTCTGGCCGAAAGACTCGAGGCGGTCCTCCCTCGATACGGAAATATAACGGTAGCAGTGATGGGCTGTGAGGTGAATGGTCCTGGTGAGGCGAAAGAGGCTGATATAGGGCTGGCAGGAACGAAGAAAGGTGCGGTCCTTTTCAGGAATGGTGAGATCGAGGGAGAGGTGGAGGGTGACCTTCTAGAGCTTCTTCTTGAAGAAATAAGAAAAATAAGTGGAAAAGACACTTGACAATCATATCGATTTCAATAATGAATTAAATATATAGTAAAAAATGCGGGTTTATGCTATATTCCTCACCGTAATTGCATCTTTGCATACACCTTTGCTCAGCACCATCGGTCCACATCGTAGAGGAGATTGCTCGTTCTTCTTTAAAGAAGAGGGGAGACTTTTTAATGAAGGGCATAGCAGGAGTCTTGTTCATCGCCGTTTCAGTGCTGGTTCTGTCCGCCTCGGCAGCTTCGGCTGCGTCATCGATCGAGAACCAGATGGATGTCCCCGTGAAGATTGTAGACTCGGGGTTCCAGATAGTGCAGTTCGATGGCATAAACTACAGGATCTTTACTTCAGGGACAATCGCTGTTACTTTCGAGAGAGTTGACAGTGAACACCATCGAATATTCATCATTGCCGGCGAGGGAGAAGTCCTGCCATACAGTTCGGTCTACATTCAGTGGGAACTTTTCCCCCCTGTATGTCTTGAAATCGGACTTGGTGGCGGTGGCACATATCTGCTTGGAACAGAGACTGGTTACGCGGAAAAGTAGAGTAAAGAAAGTTAACGCGGAATCAGAATTTTTTACTCAAGCATTTATTTGGGGCTTAGGGGTAGTTTAGTCCCCGATTATGGTCTTCTCGAACCTATTTAATATCAACAGGTTGCAGGCTCGACCCTCCGTCGGGCTTTTTTCGTCTTGGTACGGCTCTTGCGGTTATAAGTGTTTGCCCGCGGTAACAGGAAGATGTGTGGCTGAGGGATAACAACCTATCCGGTAGTATGGGCGGCTCGCCGCCGGACCGCTGTCGGGTTCAGTTATCGGAAAAGGAGGCTTTAGAGCCTCCTTTTTTTCTTATTATCGTCAGGCAGAACAGGGGTGACGAAGAGAGTCTTCTCTCTCTGGCAGCTTGCTGTTCCCGGCCTCGATTTTCTGGGCTTGCGGACATATCGTTTTTCGGTGTAGATCACAGGTACAGTAGATGAGTTTCTTCCCTTGCTGAAATAAGCGGCGACCGAGGCAGCGATCTCGATGAGTCTTCGGGGAGTCGAGTTGTCGGCACCGGCAAGGAGGACATGGGATCCGGGGAGTCCCTGCGCGTGAAACCAGAGGTCGGAAGGTGAGGCGAACCTGTGGGTGAGAGTATCGTTCTCACGGTCATTACGTCCGACGTACACCGTATGTTTCTCGTCGAGCCTGAAACTTCTGAAGGGAGGTTTTCTGTCCCCGCTGTTTTTGAGATCTTTTCTTTCGCCCGGCGGTGCCGGCAACAGGGCAAGAAGATTATCCAGTGTCATCGATTTTTCGATTCTCTCGAGCCCCTTCTCTGCTTCCGACAGATTCCGCCTGATGGCTACTCGCCTGTTTCGAATGACCAACAGGCCCTTTTCGCCTTTTCTCGCTTTTTTAAAATATGAGCGTATGTTCCTGTCAGGGTCGAGAGCGGGATCGAGACTGATGGTGATCTCTGACTCGCCGGAATAATCTTTCACCGTGATACTGTCCATCCCTCTTCTTAAAAGATGGTGGTATGTGGTAAGGAGGTTGCCGAACTGCCTCATTTCCTCGAACTTCGATGCTGATTTGAGGTCGGCATCGAGATTGGACAGGAGTTTTCTGGTTTTCCTTACATCCTGCCTGACCGGTTTTGATACGGTCCTTCGCAGGTAGGCAGTATAGTCCGGCATCATTCTTTCTTTCGTCATGATGTCGAGAGCCTGCAGAAGATCGGATGATGTCCCTGGCCTGGCTTCGAAAGGCAGATCGACAGGATAAAGATGGCAGGTATCGCTGCCTGGCGACCCGGGAAAATCGAATATTCTCCAAGAGAACTGTTTCTTGTCCAGATGCCCCGATATTTTTCCAAGCTCAGCCCACAGCAAATCCGGGTCGCCGGGAAATGAAGATATTAACATCTCCGCTACGGCCGGATCGATGCCGGCAATATAGTCGATGAGGACTCTGGAAGGATTGCCGCCCGGACTTTTCGATGGCGTTTCTTCGGTTGCCGGCACAGGGGACCTATCCTCCAGCAAGGTTCCAAGGTTATCCGGTATCACCGGCGGCAGTGAAAGCAGGGAGTATAGTTTTTCTGGAGGAAGCTGATCCGGAGAGGACGGCAATCTTGATCGGGCCGCACCCGAAGTCATCACGGGCCTGTTTCCTTCGCCCCGGAAGATAGAAAAAGCCTTTCCTCCTGGAGACAGGTCGATCCGGAGGGTAAAAGCAATATCAGTTCCCCAGCTACCCTCTCCGGAAAGGGAGAAGAGGATCACCCTTTCCACTCCGAGTGGCCTGACGGATTCCACGCGCGTTCCCGCTGCCTGCGCGAAGGCTTCATCCAGGTATTTAGAGGGGATCAGGATATCATTCGATATGGCGATCCCGGCTTCCCTGGCGAAGTGGAATATGTGGAGGTGCATCTCCCGATCCCCGTCCAGCGAGACTACCGTGCCACCCGGGAATCTCCGGATGGAACGTACGGGAGTCCCCGGCAGGATTTTTCCCAGTTCGATTCCCAGCGCGTATGCCGTCATTCCGTTCATCCGCGGTATCATAATGTGAGGGGAGGCACATGTCAACCCGGCATGGGAAGTTCCTTATCTTTGACAAAGTATGGTTTTACGTTTAAGATGGGGCGACCAGATGATAATTACAGATTCTCGAAGAGGGAGAAGAATGATGGTGACCAGCATGACTGGTTTTGGAAAAGGTTCTGCGAAGATCGGTGACGGTGAGGTGATAGTCGAGATCCGGACGGTAAATCACCGGTATATGGATTTTTCGATAAGGACACCTAGGCTGCTGAACGGATTCGATAATGATATTGAGAAAATACTCAGGAAGAAACTCAGGCGCGGACATGTCTATGTGACAGTGGCTTTTGACAAGGACTTCGAGGCCGGGAATTTCGCGATCAACAGAGAGTTTCTTAAGAGCGCCTATGGCGAGCTTTCCTCTTTCGCGAAAAAGGAGGGTATCCCGGGGAAGGTGGATATAAATTCGCTGCTGGCTCTTCCCGAGGCGTTCACCAGCAGGGCAGGTTCTATACCGGTCAAGAAAATGAAGGGTGCTGTGAACAGGGCCGTAGGCGAGGCGCTCGATAGATGTGCGGAAATGCGGAGCAGGGAGGCCCTCGCGCTCAAGGCCGATCTCGAAAAACACATCGCTGCAATCGTGAAGCTTACAGTCGGGATCGAGAAGAAAGCGCCAGGTGCGTTGAAGAAGTCCCTTGCGAGAGTCCGCGAGAGGCTCGAGCAGCTTCTCGGGAGTATGGGGCTCGACGAGAGCCGGTGGGGTGTGGAGGCTGCGCTATTGGCCGACAAGGCGGATTTCTCCGAGGAACTGGTCAGGTTGAAAAGTCATCTTGAGCAGTTCTCCGGAATCCTCGAAAAGGGGGGGGAAGTATCGAAGAAGCTCACTTTCCTGCTTCAGGAGATACATCGGGAAGCGACTACGATGGGCAACAAGGCCACAGATAGTGTGATAATAAGGGATTGTATCTCGATAAAGGGAAAAATCGAAAAGGTCAGGGAGCAGGTGCAGAACCTGGAATGATTCGTCCGGCCCGGGCGTATCCGTTGCGTGAGTGGCTGCGTTGTGCGGGCTTTCCGGAGGAAATATGCTGCTGAACATAGGATTTGGAAATGTTGTGGCGAGAGACAAGGTAGTGGCGATAATAAACTCGGATTCTGCGCCAATGCGGCGGTTCAGGGAAGAAGCCGGTCAGACCGGCAGGCTTGTCGACGCGACACAGGGGCGAAAGACGAGGACGATCCTCGTTACCGCGTCGGGTCACGTGATCCTGTCGGCGATCGCCGTTGAGACGATCACCCAGAGATGGAACGAAGGCAGGACGAGTGAGGGGTGAGTTGAAATAGGTGAAACAGGACCAATGATAATCGTGATATCGGGCCCTTCCGGGGTCGGGAAATCGACGGTCGTCTCCAGATTACTCGAGACGATGGAGGGGATAGAGGCCTCGATCTCTGTCACCACGAGAAGTATTCGCGGTGATGAGGAAGATGGAGTCGAGTATTTCTTTACCAGTCGCGGAGATTTCGCGAAGATCAGAGACGAGGGACAACTTCTGGAATGGGCTGAGGTGCACGGCAATCTCTATGGTACTTCGGAGAAATTTGTCGATGAGCGCCTTGCGGAAGGGATGAGTGTCCTGCTTGAGATCGACGTGCAGGGTGGTACGAAAGTAAAGGTGAGAAAACCGGAATCGCTGCTTATATTCATCATGCCTCCGTCGTTCGAAGAACTTGAGAAAAGGCTTCGGGGCCGGGATACCGACGGCGATGAGGTAATCAGGCAGAGGCTGGCAAACGCAAGGCGTGAAATGGAATACAGCTCAAAATATGATTACCGGGTCGTCAACGGTGACCTTGATAAATGTGTCGGAGAGATAAGGGAAATAATCACTTCAGGACGTGTGGCGGGTCGATAGCCGACTTTTGCTGTTCTTCGGTCTGGAAGCCGTCACTGTACATTAGGGTTGATAATATGGCCTGAATGTATTAAATATATAAGTTCCCGCTGCAATGGCGGCCCGTGTCAGGGCAGAGGCCAGCAGACTACCGGGGAAGTGCCCGGATGCGGTTCCCGGGGAGGAGTGCAATAACATGAGAGGTAGATATGCAGAGTAAGGCAATGGAAGACATCCTGGCTCAGGTTGAGAACAGGTACGAAGCGATCAGGGTCCTCGCAAAGGAAGCCAGAAGAGTCAATACGATCATCAAGATGTCTCCGGAGGAGATCGAGGAAAAGCCTACCACTATCGCCATCAATCGCATGATCGAAGGGAAAGTGAAGTATTACTATGAAGAGCCGGAGGCGGAGTAAAGACAGTAAGGTCGCCTTCGACGGCAGGAAGATACTTCTCGTAGTGACCGGCGGGATATCCGCGTACAAATCCGCCTATCTGGTCAGGATGATGAAGAGGTCCGGAGCACAGGTCCGGGTCGTTATGACAGCCGCAGCAACGAGATTCGTGACACCACTTACCTTCGAAGTCCTTTCAGGCAATCCCGTACAGACAGACATCTTCGCCCGGAGAGAAATTCCTGCAGTGGAACATATCGAGCTTGCCACATGGCCCGACCGGGTCGTCGTGGCACCCGCGACGGCCGATTTTATAGGCAGCGTGGCATCGGGGATGGCAGGAGACCTTCCTCGTGCTGTCGTGTGCGCCACCGCCGCGCCTGTATATATGGCACCCGCGATGAATGATGGTATGTGGGCCAATACGGCAGTGAAAAGGAATATAGATATTCTTGAAAAGGACGGGCGCCACATCATAGCGCCTGGAACGGGTGATCTGGCATGCGGGACTTCTGGCAGTGGACGTATGGCGGAGCCTGAAGAGATAATGGCTGTGATCGAGAGATCGTTCGAGCCGGGGCCACTAGAGGGAATCCGGTTCCTCGTGACGGCGGGACGGACCATTGAGGAGATCGATCCGGTAAGATATATATC